>NZ_JAOTGJ010000001.1:210221-284621 GCF_044427225.1 Streptococcus sp. 2022WUSS037
TTGGCTACCAGTATCCGCATGCCTATCCTGAAAAATGGGTGGACCAACAATACCTGCCCGATAAGTTACTGAATGCGGACTACTTCACCGCCAACGACACCGGCAAATACGAGCGTGCCTTGGGCATGACCCAAGAAAAAATCAGGCATCTAAAACAAAACAAGAAAAAAAGTTGATAACGTTTTCATTTTTTGCCGATTTTCTCTTGATTTTTTTAAAAAATGTGGTAATATTAAATCATAAATAAGAACTGCTGTGGTATACGAATTCATACCTATGTGTTGACCGACTATTTTTGTATTACTAGGGAGACAAAGATCTTTTGGCAGTATGCAGGCTGGTACACCCAGAAGCAACTAAGTCAAAAACACGTCACCCACCTGCTTCTAGCGTGCGGGATCAATACAATCTTTGAATAACCGGTACCAATACAGCATTTTTATTTTGCCCTTCCTTAGCTCAGCTGGCAGAGCAGCGGACTCTTAATCCGTGGGTCGTAGGTTCGATCCCTACAGGGAGGATTGGTTGATATGAGGAAAGTCTTGATTTATCAAGGCTTTTTCTCGTTTTTTGAGTGAATTTGATCTACTTTTGTTCTACATTTGGTCAAAAAATACCAGCTGCCCAGGCAAAGAGGACAACTGGTTATTATTGTTTGCTTTTAACTCCAACTATCTGGGAGATCGCTGGAGGTTAGAAACAGTGCAGTCAAAGTACTCCCGCTAGAATAGCCTAGACGCTATATCGTCATTTAGTTTTTCTTTTATTACTTCGTTAACTCGCCTTGCCTAACTCCAGTTATGCCTGCGGCTCGTTGCCTAGTACTAAAAGTAAACTAAAAGACTATACTAGTTTGGAAAGAAGAATGACCTAACCGACAAATATTCTCTCCCTATAAGCAAAACAAGAGTCGTTATCAAAAGAATTACAAGGCTTAGCCACATATTTGTATCCGACTGTAAAATCGGCAAGGGAAACATGTGGAACAAGGGTGACCAAAAGTGTTTATTCCATATGGACAGTAGTGAAATAGCATAAATTAGAATGGTAGTCACCGTACTATCTTTCATCCACCCGATTAAATAATCTTGTAAAATATAAATCAATAAACAAGATAGAAATAGAAATAAGAGATAGGTGATAGAAAGTTCAGCCATGGACAATAATACTTGTCCTTCGGTCCTCATTTGATAGACGGGATAGGTAAACAGATTGGTCTTAGCTATGAAAATGGAGTACAGCCCAGCATACAAAAAAATTAAGGATGTCGGAAATAGATAAAACAATACGATTGTGTAGGGGAGTTCTATAAGAACTTCTCTTTTTCTCGTGACAGGAAGAATTTCCAACAAAGTATAATGAGCATATTTTCTCTGAAAATAGGAGCCAGTCAATAAAGTAAAAATCAGCAGACTGCCCCCATAACCCAAAAAGATCAAGAGTTTTTCAAAGAAGGGACCATAGAGTTTATAAATTGTATAATCTTGATGACGCTTAACAAGAAATTGCACCACCATAAATTCTTGCTCTACATATTTCTTATCTGGCAAATATTCTTGATAATATTCTGGAAATAGTTGTTCATACTCCTCCAGTAATGTCAGGCGCTCTTCAAAGATTGGGACTAATTTTTCAACCGAATCATTTGAAACATATACCATATCTTCTTGAGCATAATTTTGAAAAATACGGTTGGTTTGTTCTCTTATTTCTTCCTTTCTTTCAGCAGTCAGCTCCGTGTCGCTTTTATAAATGGTCACTAAACTATCCATTACTTTGAATTGGCGATCAACTAAGTCTCGAGGACTTGGACTTGGGAAAAAAAGACTATAGCCTACAAATAGCAAAAATAAGAAGCCGATTGATAACATTGCCTTTAAAATAAAATTTTTTGAACACAAGAAATTCCAATCTATCTTTGTTATCCCCATATTCTCCCTCTTTCCTGTCGAAACCTTTCCCTTACAAGAACACTAAGATACATCATTGTAAATAGAACTAGCGTCCAAAGAGATAGAACAATCCATCCTTTTTCAACCGAAAAATCTCCTCTATAGAAAAAATAATCTTTCACACCATGTAAGATTGGACCAAAACTAATGTAATAACTAGGGAGAAGATCTTGCCCCCAAAAGTTTATCTGCAAAAAACGCAAAAGTGGTTCTAAAAATAGGACAAGTCCACTTAGACAGACCGTCAGGGGCTTGTTGGAGAAAATCTTATTGCAAGAAGCCAAACATGTAATCAGAAAAAAATTGATTAAAAGGAAAAATAGAACTGCTTTTCCATAAAACTCCATTGAAGAAATCTGCACTTCTTCTTGCCCCACGAAGGTCAAAATGCCCAGCGTCCAATCGCCAGCTCCAAACCTGCTACTGATAGCAAAAAGTATGATGGCTAGCAAGAAGATTTCAAAACCGCTGATCAGCAACCAGTAACTAATGATTTTATCCAATAAATACTTCAAGTGACTAATCGGTTTTACTTCCAAGAGGCTCTCATGTTGCTTATCATCTAAAAAAATGGAACTTGAAAACAAAAGTGTCAGCAGGAAAAATAGGGGCAGATACAAAACCTCAGGGCCTGCGTGACCCAACCAGCGATAAAATTGCCCTCTGGCAGTAATACCAACAAGTTCATTGATTGTAACCTCCTTGGTAGAAGCTAGCATTCCTTCGAAAATGGCCACTCTTTGCCTAGCAAAATTGATGTTTAAAGTAGCTCGTTTAATATCATCAAAGGCCATATTTGTTCCATAATGAAGTGCAGGAAATTGACTTTCCGTTATATTGTAGCCTCTCACCTTCTGGAGGGAGAAAAGTAATTTCCAGCTATTGACTGCTTCTTGTAGATAACTGACATACTGTCCCTTTGCAAAATACTCTGCCTTTTGTACCACCATACTATCTAACTGGAATTCTCTTGCATGTTTTTCTTGCAAGGACGCATCATAGGTCGTTTTCATCCACTCTATATCTTCTTGCGCATATTCACTCTGTCTAGCTACATCTTCAGCATACTGAATCGACTGATGTTCCAAAGAGCTAAAAAGGAACAAAATCAACATTGGCAAGCAGAGAAGCATTCCGATAGCCTGCATCTTCAATAAACGATTGTTGATGATGAGCAGGAATTGTGTTTTCAAAGTCCGCACCACTAGTCTCCCTCCTCCTCGGTCCCATATAATTCCTTATATATGAGATAACTACCTTTTCGACCGACCTTTATCTCTCTCACATCATCTAGGTTGCGACTTGCCCAATCCAAAAAATCAGAAAGACTTTCCCCCAGCTCATCCAGTTGAATAGTGGCTTGACATTCCTCATTATTCACACAAGTAAAGTGTGGCTTTAAGGCTAAAAATTCCTGCACTGCATTTTTAGATGAAAAGGAAAGCAATACGGTTTCCAAAGCCTGCTCCTGGGGGTGGTAGACAACTGAAAAATGACCATCCTTGATAAAGTAAATACTGTCAGCAATACTGTCTAAATTATCTAACAAGTGAGAAGCAATAAGCATGGTCTTTCCCTGGGCCCGCAAGTCTTTCAATAAACTTGAAATCATTTCTACATTGTCTGGGTCCAAACCATTCATGACTTCATCTAAGAGCATGTAGCTAGCCTGAGTCACTACTACCAAAGCAAAACACAAGCGCTGACGCATTCCCAATGAATAGGTCCCAACTTTTTTATGAATATAGGTCCCCATATTTAAGACCGTCACTATTTCTTGTGGATAAGTGACATCTACTCCCCACATGGCAGCGTAAAATTCCAAGTGCTGTAAGCCAGTCAGTTCGTCGTACAAATCTGCCTGGTCAGGCATTTTTACAATTTGTTGACGCATATATTGCTTGTCCTTTTGATAGCTCTTTCCATGATAGTTCACCTCTATCCCTGATCCAGTAATATGCCCAGAAATAATTCGAACCAAGGTTGACTTCCCTGTCCCGTTAGGTGCAACTAGACCGATGATTTTCGAGGACGGGACTTCCATATGAATATCTTTGAAAATGAGCTTTTTACCGTAAGAAAACTGGTCAATTTTCACCACTAACATAGATTGCCTCACTTTCTCAATACAATATATTTTGAATATTATTATAATCTTTTTTTGCAAGAAGGCAAGTAAAAAGAGGCAACTGCCTCCCTAGAACTATGCTTTTATTTACCTTAATTTTGCTACTCACTCCAAGTATCTGGGAAATAAATGAAATGAATACCCATCATTTCTCCAACCTCTCCCAAATAACTACCTGTCCTTGTTTGAGCGACCTCTGCACATCAATGATGCGTTGGTTGGAAGAGCCTCTAAATTGCAACATGAGGTTGCGTTTGTTTTTGTCATAGCGGCCGTCTACGAGAATGTCCAAATGGTTGAGCAGTTCTAGCTTGTCTGGCGTTTCCTGCATCAATTCTTCCCATGTGTAACCTGTCCAGGACCAAATGTCCTTGTCTGGCAATTCCTCCCGAACTCGCTTGACGAGTGGGAGGACCGTACCTGTATTAAGAAAGGGCTCGCCACCCAAGAGGGTCAGGCCCTGTACATAGGGCTGGGCCAAGTCTGCTAAGATGCGGTCTTCCAGCTCCTTGGTGTAGGGAATGCCGGCCTTGAAGGACCAGGTGGCCACGTTGTAGCAACCAGGACAGTGAAAGAGGCAGCCGCTGACATAGAGGGAGCACCGCACGCCTTCGCCGTCCACAAAATTAAAGGCCTTGTAGTCCATAATCCGTCCCTGACTGAGTTCCTCACTCTTCCACTCGCCTGGTTTGGGATTGTTCCAGGTCTGCTCCGTCATAGCTGCCTCCTTCTCTTAGCCAATCCAGTAACGTTCTACTCCTTCGCGGACGTCTTCTAGGCTACCGCCACAAGCCACAATCGTGCGGCGACTGGCTTGATTGTCTGTCGAGCAAGTCACAAGGACTTTAGAAATGTTTTTGGTTGCAGCTTCCTGCAAACCAAGTCGCAGTTGTTCCTTGGCATAGCCCTTGCCACGCTCGGACGGTCGAATGGAATAGCCAATATGACCGCCTTTATTGAGCAGGAAATCGTTGAGACGTAGGCGTAGACTGAGAAAACCAAGGGCTCGACCTGTTTGGTCAAACGACACATATTGAATGGAAGGGACAAAACCGTCTGGCAGGTTTAGGCCTGCTTCATAATCTTGGTTTCGCAAAATCCAGTCCGCAAAATCCACATCTTTGGAAATAAAGCCTCCGTCCATAGCAGAGCCTGCTGCTTCAAACTCGGCCAACATATCCAAAATCGTTTCCTTATCCGCCACAGTTGGTCTTCTTAGTTCCATACTCTCGTCTCTCAATCCATACTATTTTTTCTTATTCTTTGCTTGCTTGAGCAATTCCTGCACACGCGCCTTCTTGTCCTGTTTCACATTGGAATTCTTCTCATGATAACGTGCCACCAAGGCCTTGCCCTTGTCGTCTAATTGGTATTTTCCCATTGTTTTCTCCTTTTGAAAAATAGCAGAGCTATTAAGTGTTTCCCCCTATTATAACAAACTTCCGTAGTTCCTCAAAACCACGGAAGCCTTCATGTCCATTCTTTATAAACTAGACCCATTCATGTGTTTGACACGCGCCGAAATCTCCTTGTGGCGACCCTTGACCATGGGTCTGGCTTGCGGATTGCCTAGGTAACCACAGGTCCGCTTGACAACGTCAACTGTTTTGGGGTCGCTATTGCTACAGTTTGGGCACTTGAAACCACGCTCCGTAGGCTCAAAATCACCCTCAAAATCACAGGCGTAGCAATGGTCAATCGGAGTATTGGTCCCCAAATAGCCCACACGGTCATAGGCATAGTCCCAAACAGCCTCCAAGGCCTTTGGATTTTGTTGCAAGACAGGATATTCACAGTAGTGGATAAAGCCACCGCTAGCACCTGCCTCCACATAGACCTTTTCAAAGTCCAGTTTTTCAAAAGGAGTCGGATTTTTCCGTACATCGTAGTGGAAGGAATTAGTGTAATACTGCTTGTCGGTGATGTTTTCAACCAGACCAAACTTCTCCGTATCCAAGCGGCAGAAACGATCCGTCAGGCTTTCAGATGGTGTCGAATAAACTGAGAAATGATAACCATATTCATCCGACCAATCTTCAACCAAGGCTTTCATTTTCTTGATAATATCCACCGTGAAATCTTTTGCCTCTGGGTTGGTCTCCCATTCGCCACCGTAAAATACTGTTGCGACTTCATACAAACCAATGTACCCCAAAGATACGGTTGCTCGACGATTTTTAAAGACTTCATCTACTGCGTCTGTCTTAGCCAAGCGTTTGCCGAATGCCCCATACTGATAGAGAATTGGAGCATTGGCCGGGGTTGCCTCCTTCACTCGTTCCACACGATAGACCAGAGCATCCTTGGCAATGGCCATGCGTTCTGCAAAGATTTCCCAAAACTTATCCTTATCTCCTGCAGACTCCATGGCAATCCGTGGCAAATTGACGGTTACGACACCTAGGTTCATCCGCCCAGATGTCACATCCTGGCCATTTTCATCCTTCCAACCTTGTAGGAAAGAACGGCAGCCCATTGGCACCTTGAAGGAACCTGTCAACTCAACAATCTTGTCATAAGAAAGCATATCTGGATACATACGCTTGGTTGCACATTCAATCGCCAATTGCTTGATGTCATAGTTTGGAGAATCTGGCTCCAAGTTCAAGCCACGCTTAACTGTGAAAATCAGCTTTGGAAAAATAGCTGTCCGACCTTCCCGTCCCAGACCCTTGATACGAATGTTGAGAATGGCCTTTTGAATTTCCCGTTCAAACCAGGAAGTTCCCAAACCAAAGCCCAGCGAAGTAAACGGCGTTTGCCCGTTGGACGTAAAGAGGGTGTTGATTTCATACTCCAAAGACTGCATAGCGTCATAAATGTCTTTTTGCGTTTTAGCACGCGCATATTCTTCTTGCTTGTCTGCTAACACCCAATCCTTGGCGTCTTTCAAATGCTTTTGGTAGTTAAGTTCCGCATAGGGCGCCAAAACTTCATCGATACGGTCAGCTGAGCAACCACCATATTGACTAGAAGCCACATTAGCAATGATTTGTGAAATCTGAGCCGTAGCTGTTTGAATTGATTTTGGACTTTCTACATCGGCATTTCCTATCTTGAAGCCCTGTGCCAACATCCCTTTGAAATCAATCAAACAACAGTTGGTCATAGGAGTATAAGGACTGTAATCTAAGTCGTGGTAATGAATGTCACCTTTTTGGTGGGCATTGGCCACATGAGCTGGCAATAATTTGAGACCGATAGACTTTCCGACAATACCTGCTGTCAGGTCCCGTTGCGTATTGAACACATCCGCGTCCTTATTGGCATTTTCATTGACCACAGACTGGTCCTTGCTCAACAGCTTATGAATTTCAAAATTAATATCGGTAGCCTGATGACGGCGAAAATCACGGCGTGTTCGGTATTGAATATAAAGCTCCGCCAAGTCATATAAATGAGCCTTTAACAATTCCTGTTCAACGACCGTTTGAATTTCGTAAATTTGAACATCTTTCTCAAATCGGCGACCAATTTCAGCCAAAACAGCTTCTAATACAATTTTTAAACCTGCCTCTGAAACAGGATGTTCTAATTCTTGGTTTGCCCGCCGAAGAGCAGAAAAAATCTTATCCTGGTCAAAGGATACTGTCCGTCCATCACGTTTCAAAACCAATAATTCTATACTCGGTAAGACATTTTCTTGCACATTCATCTGACAAACCTCCAAAATTCTTCACTTCTATTAGTGTAGCACTTCACAAAACAAAAATCAATATCTTGTGTAAAAAAATATAAAAATTTAAAATTTACACTAGATATAGTTTTTATTTCTGAAAAGCAAATGAAAACAAGAGCCTATTCTGACTCTTGTTTTCTAGTCCATAAGAAGTACAAATTGATGACACAGGCCACTAAAATCACAGCAGGCCAAAGCAAGTTGATGACAGGAATTCTGCCAACATTCACCGCAAGAAAGAGGATATTCCACACCACTCCCAAGCTATAAACAATCGTCAAAATAATTTTCATAAAACACTCCAACAAAATGATAGTGCTATTATACTACAAACGACCATTGATGTCCTTTATCTGCCGCTCCATTTTCCGATAATTTAGGAAAAAGAGAGAAGCGTAAATCAAGACAAAGATAAACCAGAAAAAGAGAAGAGCCCCAAGTTTCACGGGAAACCAACCAGCCAAAATACCCAGCGGTGTGAAGCCTAAAGCTGTGATGCAAAAATGCGTTGCTATCATTCGTAGAAGGCTCCAGTCCTGTTCAAAAATCGTGTCTGCCAGCTGGAATAAGATACCGATTGCCGCCCAAATAACTACACAAATCATCATGACGGTTACTTGATTAAAGTTGCTCAGGTAGTAAGCCCCCATGGGTGAAAAGGGATTGAGAGGGAGATAGATTCCTTGCCCGAAAACAGCTGATGCGATAATGGAGACAATAGTTCCGATGGCAATGCCTAAACTGGCTGATAAGATGTATTTTTTCATAGTCCTAACCTTTCTTTGATAACTTTTAGATAGCGACGGGAGGAGTAGGTGACCGACCCATTCTTCATGACCAGTTTGACCAGACCGTTGGCGGTTAGCTTGAGGTGGTCCAGTTGCTTGATGTGAATGATTTCCGACTGGGAGATTTGTAAGAAGTTTGCCGGCAAGTCCTCCTTAACCTGATACAAGCGTAGGTTGGAAGTATAGGTAGTTTCTACTGTTTCCACCTGTAAAACCTTATCTTCCAAGTAGAGTCTGACAATCTCATCATGTTCAACAAGATAAACCTGTTCCCCTTTTTTGACAGTTAGACTGGATCTCTGCTTATCCAAGTTTTGAATATAGGATACCAGATGACTAACCTGCTCTGACATAGCTTGAGCTTCAATAGTTACTAAGTCTTCTACAATGTCTGGTGAAATAGCTAGTTTTACTTTCATATGCTCTCCTTTCTCTTTCTGCCCTTATTAAACACCATTTCTCGAGTGGTTTCAAGGGCTTTTGGCTATGTGGTTGTTTTCCAGCACTAAACGCCAAAAAAGCCAGAACAGCTGTCCTGACTTAGTCTTTTATACCAACTTTTTTATGTGAGGAACCAAAAACCTCTGGGGCTTTACTCTTCAAACTCATCTAGCCCATCGAAAGCTCCGCTTACCTTCAACTGCTCCAAATCTTCTAAGGACAGACTGGCATCCGCCCTATCCACTGCCCGTGTAACTTCTTCATGGTAGCGACGAGCCATCTTCTCAATAAAATCACGAGGATAAGAGTAACGATTGGTCGCAACCCACTCTTCCAACCAAGCCGTTAGTTCCTCAAGAGACTTATCCTGTTTAAAGAGAAAATACTGCATGAGTTCGCTAGCCTGTTCATCATCCAAACCCAGATGATACACATACCAGCTAATCGGGGCAAATTGCGGATTTTGCCTTTCTAGTTCAGCATATATATCCAAAACCAATTGTTCCAATTGAAACAGTTTCGCACGCACGTCCTGATGATTTTGCATAGCCAGTCATATCCCATTCTTTACTTTTTTCTTTCATCAGTATAGCCTATGCACATCAAAAAAACAAGATTTTTACAAAAAAGGATTCAAACGTTCGTTCTTTGCTCAAAAAAGCCAGAACGTTTGTCCTGACTTTCATTTTCTTATAATTTTTTCTTCAACTCCGCCACTGCCATCATGACTTCCATAGGAGTCATATTGTAGATGTCCAGTTTTGCCAGTTCATCGAGGACTGGGTGAGAAGGCGTGTCTGCGAAGAGGTCGATTTGTCCAGACGGCTCTTCTACGACTGACGGAGCTGGGTGAGTTGGTGCAGTAGGGGCTTGGTTTTCAAGCGTCTGCAAAATCCTATCCGCCCGCTGCAATAGCTCCTCTGGCATTCCCGCAATCTTAGCCACATGAATCCCATAGGACTTGTCAGCTGGGCCTTGTGCAATCTTGTGGAGGAAGGTGACTTGGCCGTCCTTCTCCAAGGTTGATACATGGACATTCTCTAAGTGTTCCAAGGTCTGGCTAAGGTCTGTCAACTCATGGTAGTGGGTAGCAAAGAGAGTCTTGGCACCAATCTTGTCGTGGATGTACTCGATGATAGACTGGGCCAGGGCCATACCGTCATAGGTGGCTGTTCCCCGTCCCAACTCATCAAAGAGGATGAGCGACCGATCTGTCGCCAGACGGACTGCCTTATTGGCCTCCATCATCTCGACCATGAAGGTCGATTGACCACTAACCAGGTCATCTGCCGCCCCAATACGGGTGAAAATAGCATCGAAAATCGGCAATTCAGCCTGATCCGCAGGCACATAGGAACCCATCTGCGCCATGATGACGATAACCGCCAACTGCCGCATATAGGTAGACTTACCACTCATGTTTGGACCTGTAATCAGTTGCATATGCGTATCAGTATCCAAATGAATAGAGTTGGGAATGTAGGTCTGCTTGCCCATGACCTTCTCCACCACCGCATGACGACCACGGTCAATGGTCAATTCTCTTTGATCTGTAAAGCATGGACAAACCAAATGTTGCTGCTCCGCCACAACTGCAAAAGCCTGCAAAACATCGATGGTTGCAATGGTCCGAGCCAACTTCTGCAAGCGACCGATATACTTCTCAACCTCTTGGCGAATCCGCATGAAAATCTCGTACTCCAAATTAGCAGACTTATCACGCGCCTCCAACATCTGCCCTTCGATCTTAGCCAACTCTTCCGTTCCATAGCGTTCTGAATTTTTCAAAGTCGCCTTACGGAAGAAATGACTAGGTACATTGCCCAGATTGGAATTGGTCACATGGAAATAGTAACCGTCTTTTTTATTGTAATCAATCTTAAGATTGTTGATACCAGACGCTTCACGCTCCTTGGCCTCAATCTCTGCAATCCAACCCGCTCCCTCACGCATGACCAGACGATACTGATCCAGCGTTTCATCAAAGCCCGTACGGATAATATTTCCATCTGTGATGGTCCCTTGGGCTTCTGGGTCAATAGCAGAGCTGATGAGAGCGTGCAGTTCTGGAATTGGGTCCAATCCAGCTACCAGATTGCCTAGAGCAGGCTCATTGATTTGTAGCAAGATATTCTTGATTGCTGGGATATTTCCCAGAGTCTGGGAGAGCTGCAAGAGATCCTTGGGCATGGTTTTTCCAAAAGACACCCGGCTGGCCAAGCGTTCGATGTCATAGACACCTTTTAAAGCCTCGACCAAGTCACTCCGTTCAAAGAAGTAATCCAGAAAAACCTGAACGACAGCCTGACGATTCTCAATCCGCTTAAGGTCAATCAAGGGACGATCAATCCATGTCCGCAATAGGCGCATACCCATGGCTGTCTTAGTTTCGTCTAGCAACCAGTACAGACTACCATGCTTCTTGCCTGTCCGACCGTTTTCAAGCAGGTCCAGACTGGACTTGGTTGCATAGTCCATTTGCAGATAGTCCTTGATTTCATAGTGGACCACCTTTTGCAAGTGGCTCAGATCTCGCATCTGAGTCCGATGTAGGTAGCTGAGGAGTTTACCTGCCGCAGCCTTTTCCAAGTCTGTCAAGGAGTTATCAATCAATTGGACATCCTCTGTCACCTCATCCTCAAAAGAGAGCAGGAGGTTCATCTGGTTCGAAAAGACCTGCTCTTCTTCCTCAGATAAAGCATAGCCTATGACCAATTCACGCGCCCGTAAATTACGAATTTCACCACAAAGACTAGTAAAATCATCCAAACTAGTCACAAAAAACTGACCTGTTGACACATCCATATAAGAAAGTGCGAACTGCACTCCCTGACGGTCAATCGCAACCAAATAGTTACTGTCTGCTCCCATTTTGGACGAGTCTGTTACCGTACCAGGAGTAATGACCTGTACTACTTCCCGCTTGACCACGCCGACTGCCTGCTTAGGATCTTCCATCTGCTCGGCAATTGCGACCTTGTGCCCCAATTCAACAAGTGTGTCGATATACTGTTGTGCCGCGTGATACGGTACCCCCGCCATAGGAATCGGATTTTCCGCATTCTTATTACGACTGGTCAAGGACAATTCCAAAATCTGCGCAGCTTCGACCGCATCTTCATAAAATAATTCGTAAAAGTCACCCATGCGAAACAGCAAAAAAGCATCTGGATAGTTTGCTTTGATATCCAGATACTGCTGCATGCCTGGAGAAATTTTATCTGTTGCCATTCTTTCTCTCAATTCTAATTCAAGTAATAATTTATTTCAGCCTCAACCTGTTTGGCAGCCTCCTCGTCTCGACAAATGACCAACAAGGTATCTGCACCTGCCAAGGTTCCTAAAATCGACTTTGGCTTTTCAGCATCGATAATATTGGCCATCAAAGCAGCTTCCCCAAGGTCCGAATGAAGAACTAGGATAAAACTAGCTCTGTCGACTTTATATGCATATTGTGCCAATAATTGGATAAAGTTAACTCCGTCTTCCTCCACTGCCAAAGAATAAAAGGAATGCCCATTTTCATGAATTTTTATCACGCCTAATTCACGCAAGTCCCGTGACAATGTGGTCTGGGTCACCACTACTCCTTGAGCCTCCAATGCCTGCTGAATATCTGTTTGACGTCCAATCTTTTCCTGACGAATCATGGCCCGAATCAAATCATGTCGTCCTGTTTTATTCATCATTTTACCTCAGAATGTATATTTATAGAAATATTATAACACTTTTCCCCGCTATTAGCCTAGAAATGTGATAAAATAGAATCAATAACGTTGGAGGAAATCCTATATGAATCAAAAACAAATGATTGCAGAAAAATTGGCTGCCATCCTTCCGAGTTTGGAAGTGGAAGCTATCTACAATCTGCTAGAAAAACCAAAATCATCAGAAATGGGCGATATTGCCTTCCCTGCCTTCTCTTTGGCAAAAGTAGAACGCAAGGCTCCACAGGCTATCGCAGCAGACATCGTTGAAAAATTGGATACGACTGGTTTTGAAAAAGTCGTTGCAACGGGTCCTTATGTCAACTTCTTCTTGGACAAGGCTGCTATCTCCCACCAAGTTTTAACAGATGTTATTACTGAAAAAGACCAATACGGTAAACTCAACATCGGTCAAGGACGCAACGTAACCATCGATATGTCTAGTCCAAACATTGCTAAACCATTCTCAGTTGGCCATTTGCGCTCAACCGTTATCGGTGATGCCCTTGCTAACATCCACGAAAAGCTTGGCTACAATCCAATCCGTATCAACCACTTGGGTGACTGGGGTAAACAGTTCGGTATGTTGATTGTTGCCTATAAACTTTGGGGGGACAAGGCTGCGGTCGAAGCAGACCCAATTTCAGAACTCCTCAAACTCTATGTGCGTATCAACGCTGAGGCGGAAGAAAAGCCTGAGTTGGACGAAGAAGCACGTCAATGGTTCAAAAAATTGGAAGATGGCGATCCAGAAGCTCACGAGCTATGGCAATGGTTCCGTGATGAAAGCTTGGTTGAATTCAATCGCATCTACGATAAGCTGGATGTAACCTTCGACAGCTATAACGGCGAAGCTTTCTACAACGATAAGATGGACGAAGGCATCCAAATCTTAGAAGAAAAAGGACTTCTCCAAGAGTCGAAAGGGGCCAAAATCGTTGACCTCGAAAGCTACAATCTTCCACCAGCCCTCATCATGAAAACAGACGGTGCAACACTTTACATCACACGTGACATGGCAACAGCTATGTACCGCAAACGCACCTACGACTTTGTGAAAAGCATCTATGTCGTTGGTCAGGAGCAAATCAACCACTTCAAACAGCTCAAGGCTGTCTTGAAAGAAATGGATTTCGACTGGAGCGACGATATGACCCATATCACCTTCGGTCTGGTTACCAAGGACAAGAAAAAGCTATCCACTCGTAAAGGAAATATCATCCTACTCGAGCCAACTCTAGACGAAGCTATTTCACGCGCCCTTACTCAAATCGAAGCCAAAAACCCTGACCTTGAAAACAAGGAAGAAGTAGCACACGCAGTTGGTGTCGGCGCTGTTAAGTTCTACGACCTCAAAACCGACCGTGACAATGGTTACGACTTCGACTTGGAAGCTATGGTTTCCTTCGAAGGTGAAACAGGTCCTTATGTACAATACGCATACGCCCGCATCCAGTCTATCCTGCGCAAAGCCAATTTTGTACCAAGCGCAGAAAATGACTACAAACTAGCTGACGCAGAAAGCTGGGAAATCATCAAACACATCCAAAACTTCTCAAACGTTGTAGAACGTGCTGGTGACAAATTTGACCCATCTCTCATCGCTAAATATGCTATTAACCTGGCACAAGCCTTCAACAAGTACTACGCACACACGCGTATCTTGGATGAAAGCCCAGAGCGTGACAGCCGTTTGGCTCTTGCCTACACAACTGGTGTCGTCCTCAAAGAAGCTCTACGTCTTCTCGGCGTAAAAGCACCAGAAAAAATGTAATTACATCCTATCCTCAATCTTACTGGTTGAGGATTTTTCGTTGCCAGCAACCAATAAATTTCAGTAAACGACTAAAAAATTTCAAAAATTGTCAGACAAGTGCGAATAGATTTAGCGAGGGGGAATAAGAACCTGTATTCACAGTTCAGTGCTTCCATTTAATACTCATTTAAAATCAAAAATAGCCACCTACCACTCACAGTGGATATGGAGCGTTTCGATTTTGTTATTTTTTTAGAAGAAAACAGCTACTTGAAATCCACAATCCTCAACTCAAACTTATAAATTAAGGTTTCACATGTTATAAGTAGCTTAGACTTGCTATTTTTGATTTTTATTGAGTATAAAGCTAGTTTTTCAGCTACTCATCATTCGTTTTTTTCAAAATACAGTCAGTATTCTCTCAAAAACTTCCTTGATGAGCGAAAAATGGTCTCTTATCTAAAAGTACTTTACTAGTGAATACAGGTTCTAAGACCTCTACAAAATATTTTTTAAAGGAGTCTGAATGACACAAAGAACACTGACAACAAATCAACCACGTTTTTCTATCCGCACCTATTCACTCGGCGCCGCCTCTGTTTTACTTGCCTACGCCTGTCTGACAGCTGGCCCAGTGGCTACTGCCAATACAGGAACAGAAACAAGTACAAACGCAGGCGTAGCTACCGTCCAGACCACAACAAGCAGTTCTACTGGACAGGGAGAACGTCAAGTCAGTCAAACAGAAATAAATCCATCTGAAACAAAGCAAACAAGTACCAACACCATTACCAGTCCTATCAGCCCTGAACAGAACGGACAAATCTCCCCAGAAAAGATTGAAACAGGAACTCCTTCCTCATCAAGCCAGCAAGCACAGATGACCATTCCTCAAATCAGTCAAACCACCCCAGCAAGCTCCCAACAGACCCCACCTGCTTCACAGGAAAGCCATAACCAAGCCAGACAGACAAACAGGAACCCGCAACAGACAGACCGAACAACTTCAACCAGCTCTGCCATTTCTAAAAAAATAACCAACCAAGCTCGTACCGCTAGCACGCGTTCTAGCTCCACAAGTGCCTTGGGAGATGACTACCCATACACAGCCATTGATGCCATTGACCCCTGGAGGCTCTACACCCGTCAATGTACTTCATTTGTAGCCTTTCGCCTCAGTAAGGTCAACGGCTTTGAAATTCCACCAGCTTATGGCAATGCGAATGTCTGGGGAACTAGAGCTCGCCAGGAAGGATATCGTGTCGACATGAATCCGGCAGCCGGTGCTGTAGCCTGGTGGACCTCTCCCATGCACGTTGCTTGGGTAACTAGCATTCAGGGAGATATGGTCGAAATTGAAGAATACAACTACGGTACACGCTATACTTACAATCGACGGCTTATCCATAAGAACTCTGTCAGTGGCTACATTCATTTCAAAGACCTATCTAGCTCGTCCATTACCCAAACAAAGCCAACCACTTCTAATTCCTCTAGCTTAGCTTCAAGCGGAACTTATACCTTCACTCAACAAGCACCTATTAAAAATGAAGCCAAACAATCCAGCCCGACTATCGATTACTACTACTCTGGAGAGACAGTTCGTTATGATAAAGTACTGACAGCAGATGGATATCAGTGGATTAGCTATCTTAGTTATTCAGGGGCTCGTCGTTATATTCCTATCAAGCAAATAACAACAACTCAAGTAGCACAGCCATCTACTCAAGCTAGCAATCAGCTTCCTGCATCAGGTACTTACACCTTCCGTAGTAGAGCTAGTATCCGTAATCAACCAAGCCTATCCTCTGCCGAGGTTGCTTACTATAACGCCGGCTCATCTGTCCGCTATGACCGCATTGTCACTGCCGAAGGCAAACAATGGCTCAGCTATATCAGCTATTCCGGTGTCCGTCGTTATATTGCAATTCCATAAGAAACAAAAACTGCACGGTTCATGCTAACCGTGCAGTTTTTTAGATGATTAAATATCTGTGGAATTAATAGCGGTACTTGGCTGTTCCTTTGGCTTACGTAAATGGAAGAACACCGTCACACCAAAGTAAATAGCAAATAAGACAATATTGATGATGTAGCCCCCTAACATAGTTGCTGCTGTCACATCACGAAAGGCTGCATCTGAGTAGAGTTGCGCAATCCCCTTACCTGCTAGGTAGTTATAGGTATTCAGCAGTAAGGTCGAAAATAGATAGCCAATGTAGAGATAGGAAGCCATCTCATTTTTCTTCATGAAGAGGAAAACAATGACCGCAATCAGCAGACCAAACATAGCTATAGCTGCTATCTTATGAATCATGCTGGTCTGGAAATTGGCTGTTTCGCGCGAAACAAGAATTAACTCTTCCACATCAACCCCAACAGCTCCCTGCGTGTATGTGCGAAGTTGCTCCTCGTTAAATGTCGAAACAAAGGCATTGAACAGCCTTAAAATACTGGCAATACTGGATAGTATCACAAAAATATACAGATGAATTGGTCTTTTCATATAAGCACCTCCTAATTTTAGTCTTATTCTACTCCAAAAACCATGCTTTGTCAATGTGATTTGTGAACAAGTTGAAAAATATATATTAAAATGCTATAATAAAGAAAAGTAGCAAGGAGGAAAAGTGATGAAACATTTCAAAAAATACTACTGGCTATACTTATATCTCTACCTACTCTTTTATCATTTTTTAAAATTACTCTTCCCTGACCTCACTTATATCCTAGCTGCTATCGGTTTTTGGAGCTTTGTTGCCGCTTTGCTCTATACCATCTACTACTGGATTAGCTACTGGCTCTATGTCCGTAAACAGAAGAAATAAGAAGAGTCTCCTCTAAGTTCAACCTAGAGGAGATAATTTTTATTTAGAGGCAATATTTTTGAAAAAGTCAAATTGGCGGTAGGTCAGATTTTCCGGTAAGGTCAAATCTACATCGTCTTCCACATCTGCCACAGTTAATTCGACATCCAAGGGCAAATCCTTCAGTCTATAACGTCTGATTACGTGCCCCTCTGCACTGACAAAGTCCAGCAAATACCCATTTACCCGAACTTGATACAACATTAAGTTATCCGTCAAATTTTCAATGACCAACATATCCATCTTTCTACGTCCAATCGTATAGTCTGGATTGCGATAATACCTAAATTTATTATCCATGTCCAATCTCCTTCATATCAATTACCACATCTGCCTTTTCCCAAATAGCAGGATTGTGGGTCGCAATGACAATCACACGCTTGTCATTTTTTAATTCTGTCAAGAGCTGCATGACCTCTTCAGAATTTTTGGGGTCAAGTGCGGCGGTTGGTTCATCCGCCAAAATCAGGGGAGGATTTTTTAAAATCAATTTGGCTAGGGCAACCCTCTGCGCCTCACCACCTGATAGAGTATAGACAGGTTTATTCATATCTAAATAGCCCAGATTGACCTGTTCCATAGCCACCAACTGCCTTTGCAGGCGCTCAGCTTTTGACAACTTCTGCCCAACAAATCCCAAGTCCAAATTCTCTCTGATGGACTGATTTTCCAACAAACCAAAATGTTGAAACAGATAGCCCATCTCCTGCCGAAAGAAAACCTGCGAAGATAAGGTGGACAAATCCTGTCCCTGATACATAATCCGCCCACCATCAGTAGCTTCCAGCTTGGCCAGCATATTCAACAAGGTCGTCTTGCCACTGCCGCTTTTACCAATCAAGGCATATATTTTCCCCTTTTCAAGCTTCATATTCAAATCAGAAAAAATCACCCGTTGTTCAAAACTCTTTTTCAATCCCTGAATCTCAATCATCTTATTGTCCTTTCAATACTGCGACATTGGCAGTCTGTTCTTTTTTATCTTGCAGTTTCAATATCACCATGGCATTGACAGCAAGCAAGCCCACTGCCAAACTGCTCATAACAAGATTACTTGTCAACCAAACTGATGCAAGTAAACCTACTACAAATACCCCCAGTTGTCCCAAGAGATAGTGTCCATGAAGCTCACGGAAGGTCATTCCTGCCAAGCGCTTGATAAAAATTTCTCGTCTGAATTGCTCAAAATAGAGCAAGTTCATGGCATCAAAGAGCAAAATGGCAGTTGCTAAAGTCAAGACTGTGCCAATGAGTAGCGAATAAAACTCTGTCCGCTTGGTGTTCAAGACACCCATAAAGGTCAAACGATGATTGACCAAATAAGACACCCAGTTATACACACCCTGCTCCTTCATGGCTTCAATCGTAGCCTGATAGTCCTTAAACTTCATCCCCACATCAATACTGGTTCCCCAGAACATATCTGAAATCGGTGTTGCACCAGTGGACTTCGGAGTTAAGACAACAATAATCGGATCTGTCAGATACTGAAGCTGGCTACGCTCACCGTCATTATAGAGGAAGCGCTGGTGACCGCTATCTGTATAGGTCAGACTGATTTTGGTATCAAATAACTGCTGGCTACCTGCTTCCAAGCTTTCACGAGAAAATCCTTCTAATTCTGCCTGAAACATCTCCTCTACTTGCTTTGCTTGATGTCGCAAGCTCTCTGGCAAAATCAAGCCATATTCCCCTAAAGTCAAGTGATTCATCTTCTCCAAGAATGCGGTATCCACTGCCACCTTCTGCTCGGTCAGATATGCTGGTGTTACATAGAGGACATTGCCACGAGGACTATAATCCGTCAGGCGATTGCCCTCTGGATCCACCTCGCTACCAAAGAGATACTGGTCTACATTGCTTTTCACAAATAGAGCCGACCCAGCTTCTAGCTGTCCCTTGGCAAACTCCCGCCACTTTTTATTCTGCTGGGCGACTTCCTCTTCAGACATCATAGCAGAGCTGTAACTAAAAACAGATTTGTAATAGTCATCTCTCAATGCCCATTCTTCCTGTGCCTGTTCCAGCAAGCGGATTTCCTGATAGCCCTGCAATAGACGACTAGAGCTAAAACCTACTACCAAAATAGCCAGCAGTTGCCCAACCATCATCATAGCCAACATCCGTTTGAGAGGAAGTTTTCCCTTGAGCAAATCAACCAAGCTATTGTGCCTCAAACCTAGTAAATACACCAGACTAAGTAGGACAGAAATACTAGCAAGAGCCAGTGCATAGAGGAAGAGACCCAGGAAGAAGACCTGCAAGATGGATAGTAAAAATCCAGCTTGAAGATAGAGGATAAGAAGTCCGATTATAGCCCCCACCAATGTAGCCATCACAATCTGACGGACATCCTCCCATAAAGGTCGAGCCACCACCTGTAAGAAACCTTGGCCAGAAATCAGACGTATACCTGCAAATCGTAAAGTCTTGATCCGATAGATTAAGGTGAGAGCCATGAAGGTCAAGAGAAAGACAAAGAAACTCAGTATGGCCACTTCTGAAACGACCGTGGACAGGAAGATGCTAAAAAGAGAATAGCCATGATGGACCATGCCACTGTAACCCAGTGATTCCAAACTTTCTTTCAAGACTTGGTTGTCCAAATCTCCTGAAACAATCAGATAAGAACTAACCAAGTCGCTGGTTTCAGCACTTTCCTTGGAGGAAACGGTCAAACCTTCTGGAACCTGTCCGCTACCATAGATAGCGTAGGTAAAACTGGTTTCCCCAGAAGCATTAGGCTCGACAATCCGTCTAGCAATCACACTCTTATGCTCATCTGCCAAGTCGGTCAAAACCTCTGTCACCTGGTCACGGTTGGCTGTCTGTCTATTGGTATCTTTCCCGATGACATCCACTGCCTGATAAGAACCAAACTCTACAAGACTAACCTGACCAGCCAAAGAAATACCCAGGTAAATCGCTACCAATACGGTCGATACTAGAATAAATAAACGTTTCATCGTCTCCTCCAAAGAATTGCTTGGAAACTACAGAAAGTAGTCCCAAGCAAATGTACTGTGTTAATAGTTGTAATAGAAAGCTGCTTGCTCTCCACGTTTTGTACTAATCCATGCACGAGAGGTCTGTCCTGCCTGTGCATACCCTTTACTTGAGGCTCCAGTCCATCTACTTACAACTGTTGAACTATGGTAGCGACTGCTGTGATAATAGTTTGAATAGGCGCCACCATTTGCTGCTCCGTACGTCCAAACTCCTCCACCAGGATACTGTACAGCCGCTGAAGCTACTGCTGTTCCGCCAATTGTTGCTGCAAGTCCTGCAATGAGTGCAAATTTTTTAAGTGTCTTTTTCATTTTAATTTTCTCCTTTTGTTTCTGTCTTATTGTTTATTTTTTAGGTCTAACTTCCTATCACAGAATATACACCTTTTCAAAAATACATCCTATATCCTATCTTCTCTTTATCCACCAACCTGAAATATCCAAAAGATTGAAATATCCAAACATACTTTCTTAACTCCTTTTAAATTTATTTACATGATTAGTATACCTACTTTCTCGAAAATCACCAATGACAGCAATGTCAAAACTGACTTATCTCAGTTATATTAGCAATTATAGAGTATATTTAAGGGTCAGCAAATGACATTTTTGTCACATTTACATATATACCTCTCGTATTTGTTCCTAGTCCAATTGATACCTGGTTGTTAAAATCTCCTCATCTCTTTACATCACAGATTATAAAACATATTCTTACAATCACCAATGACGACAATGTCATCGAAAATAATCTATAAAGCGTAAAAAGGCATTCAAGAGATCAAAAAAGACCTAAAAGACGAACAATCTCATCTTTTAGGTCTTTCAGCGATGACATTTATGTCACCGATAAATTATAGTTACAAATATTTTTTCAAATCTTTCTGCCACTCCTCTGCTAATTTCTGTGCCAGATAGTCATTTCCAATGACCTGAGCAAACAATTTGGCTGACTGGTAAACTTTTTCAGCTTTTTCATAATTCCCCTCCAATTTCAAAGCCGTTTTCCATTCCAGCATAAACAAGAGAGGTTTCTTTTGATAATCTTGCGTCTCTTCCATTATTCCACGAAGACAATCAATATAGATAGGGGCATCGTCATAATATTCTACCAGTTCAAAGCAGGCTAGACCTGAGATAATCGCATCTCTTAAATAAAAAGTATCTTCTAATCGAACAAATGTCTGACTGCTGGCTAGTTTTTTCATTAAAAACGAGATAGATTCAAAGTTATTTTGAACTCTACTAACTGTATTCTCTCCTATTGTTTGCTGGACAAAAAAGAGCCGAATAAGAATCAAGTCATTGACATCACACACTTCTTTATTCATAAGAAGTGGCATTGTTTCTGCCAATAAACCTACTGCATAATCTGGTTGATTGGTCCGCACCATATCAACCATAGCCTGCATAGCTTCACAAATTCTTTGCTCAGATTTTGGGAGTTCTTCAAAATAGGTATCATATATGGTTTCGATATACCCTTCCTGTTTATCCAACACCTCCACTTTATTATATATCGGCTCCCGCAGCAACTTGTACTTGAGTTCCAGATAGCCTTGTGGCAGTTCCTTATAGTCTGGCATCAGGCTATAGGCTGGAATGCCTAAACGCTGGGCAATGTACTCTAACTTGGGAATAGAGGGCTGCGATTGACCACTTTCTATCCGAGCTAATTGCCGTACTGTCAACTCGGTTTCATCTCCGCAAAAATCTGGGCGGCTCAGCCCCTTTTCTAGCCTCAGTTGCTCGATTTTTTGTCCTAAATCCATACTAGTCCCCCTACTTCACCTATTCATCCTTACCCAAACAGTATACCATATCTTGCAAGCCTTTACAAAAAACCACCAGCCTAGGCTGATGGTTCTGTCATTTCTTGTTCTTTTGCTTTTATAATAGCATTCTCACGGCGATAGGTCACTGTCAAATCAAGCAATTCTACCTCAATTGCAGGGGTGAGCTGGTCAGCAGTCATCCGCCAGGTCCAGTTGCCACCAAGGGTATTTGGCAGATTCATACGAGCGGATCCATCCAGACCAAGCAAGTCCTGCATAGTAGCTACAGCCATAAAGGCAGGTGAGCCGAACAGCAAGCGGAACATAGCATGGCTAACCGTTTCATCATCACGACGATTGCTGTACTTGTCTAAGAATGCACGGGATTCTTCCGTCGTTTCCTTTTCATACCAACCAAGAATCGTATCATTGTCATGCGTACCAGTATAAGCTACGACATTATTGCGGTGATTGTGCGGCATCTCAATACTGTCACCTTCAGGGTCAAAGGCAAATTGCAAGACTTTCATACCAGGGAAGCCAGTTGTTTCACGCAGTTGAATCACCTTGTCTGTCACAGTTCCCAAATCTTCTGCGATGATATTTAAATCACCCAAGTGATACTTGATGGTTTCAAAGAGTTCAAAACCTGGTGCTTCTACACGGTAGCCGTTAACTGCCGTTTCTTCCCCTGCTGGAATTTCCCAGAAGGAAGCAAAGCCGATAAAGTGGTCAATCCGTACCATATCATAAATCTTGAAGGATTCACGCAAGCGAGCCACCCACCAAGTAAAGCCATCGTATTTCATCGCTTCCCAGTCATAGATTGGATTGCCCCAGAGCTGACCAATTTCTGAAAAGGCATCAGGTGGACAGCCTGCAACCACACTTGGCTTGCCTTCTTCATCCGTTTTAAAGAAATGAGGGTTGGCCCACATATCAGCAGAATCAGCCGCGATATAAATCGGCATATCCCCAACAAACTCAACACCTTTGGCATTGGCATAAGCCTTTAAAGCCTTCCATTGTGAAAAGAATAAATATTGTGTAATGCGGTGATAATCAATTCGATCTGCCAACAAGTGACGATAATATTCCAAGGTATAGTGGTAACGTAAGCGCGCCCCTTGATCTTCCCACTCTGTCCAAGGTTTGAGATCAAAATGCTCTTTTATAGCCATATACTCCGCAAAGGTATGAATCCAAAAGTCATTCTCCCCTAAGAACATCCAATAATCTTCCGGCAAGCCTTGTGCCTTCATGTTGGCAACTGCCTTCTCCAGTAATGGACGGCGAGCATAAAAAATGGCTGCGTAATCTACCTCTGTAGGATTCTGCCCAAAGTCAACACCGTGTAAATCCTCTGCTGCCAGCCAGCCTTTATCGATCAATATATCGAAATCAATAAAATGAGTATTCCCTGCAAAAGCTGAAAATGACTGGTAAGGAGAATCTCCATAACTGGTTGTTCCCAAAGGTAAGATTTGCCAATAGCGCTGCTTAGTTCTTACCAAAAAATCAACAAATTCATAGGCCGATTGTCCCATGGAACCAATTCCATATTTTCCTGGTAATGATGAAATGTGCATCAGCACACCACTCTGTCTTACTTTCATAAGCTCTCCTATCTAATCCGCTTACACGACGCAAACGTTTTCTCTTTTTTCATTATATACTGAAAACGGTAACAAATCAAGGGATTTTCCTTTAATTCTGTTCGTTCCTATACCATTCCATATTTCTCTTCATTATATATACAAAAAAATTCTTATGTTTTTTAAAACTCAAAAAAAATTTTAAATTTTTTTATAAAAACGCTTGCAAACGGATTCAATCTGGTGTATAATGAAGTCAACTTAGGAAAACGTTTGCGCAAAGCAGACGTCACACAAAACTATTTATCTTCGGAGGGAAGAAAATGAAACACAATCTCCTTAAGAGCGCTGCTCTTCTTGCTGCATCAACTGCTGTTTTAGTTGCTTGCTCAAACTCAAGTTCATCAACAGAGGCATCTAAGTCTGCTGAAGGTAGCAAAGAATTGACTGTCTACGTTGACCAAGGTTATGAATCTTATATCAACGACGTCAAAGCTGACTTCGAAAAAGAAAATGGTGTGACTGTTACAGTTAAAACTGGTGATGCTTTGACTGGTTTGGATAACTTGTCATTGGACAACCAATCTGGTTCAGCTCCAGACGTTATGATGGCACCATACGACCGTGTAGGTAGCCTTGGTTCTGAAGGCCAATTATCTGAATTGACACTTGCAGATGATAGCAAAGCAGATGACACAACAACTGCTCTTGTAACAAACGGTGGTAAAGTTTACGGTTCACCAGCAGTTATCGAAACACTTGTTCTTTACTACAACAAAGACTTGTTGACTGAAGCTCCTAAGACATTTGCAGAACTTGAAACACTTGCTAAAGATAGCAAATACGCCTTCGAAGGAGAAGCTGGTAAAACAACTGCCTTCCTTGCTGACTGGACAAACTTCTACTACACTTACGGACTTCTAGCTGGTTACGGTGGCTACGTATTTGGTGAAAACGGTACTGATCCAAAAGACATCGGACTTGCTAATGAAGGTGCCATCAAAGCGATTGAATACGCTAAAACTTGGTATGAAAAATGGCCTCAAGGTCTTCAAGACGGTACTGCTGCAAACAACTTGATTAACACTCAATTTACAGATGGTAAAGCAGCTGCTATTATCGAAGGACCTTGGAAAGCAGCTTCATATAAAGAAGCTGGCGTAAACTATGGTGTAGCAACAATCCCAACTCTTGTAAACGGTAAAAACTACTCAGCATTCGGTGGTGGTAAAGCGTGGGTTGTTCCTACAGGCGCTAAAAACCAAGAAATGGCTCAAAAATTTGTTGACTTCTTGACTGCTACAGACCAACAAAAAGCACTTTACGACGCTACAAACGAAGTTCCAGCTAACACTGACGCTCGTGAATATGCTGTAAGCAAAAACGACGAATTGACAACTGCAGTTATCAACCAGTTCGCTTCAGCTCAACCAATGCCAAACATCTCAGAAATGGGTTCAGTTTGGACACCAGCTGGTAACATGCTCTTCGAAGCTGCAAGTGGTGCAAAAGACGCTAAAACTGCTGCAACAGACGCTGTGAAAGCTATTGCAGACGAAATTGCTCAAAAACACAGCAACTAGTCAAGTTTAAAGTTGGACTGGGAGTTCCTCCCAGTCTACTTTATTACTTAACGATAAACTGAATAGATAGAATCGACCATCTATTCAGAAACTATATAAGGAGACTATGACTATGAAACAAAATCCAGGTAAGGCACTCCTTTTGTCCCTGATCCCTGGTCTCGGACAAATCTACAATAAACAAAAAGCCAAAGGATACATCTTTTTGGGTGTTACCCTTGCCTTCCTTGTTTATTTTATTGCAATTGCAGCTGGTGAATTAGGCAACTTGATTACCCTCGGTAGTGTTCGTGGACAAGATAATTCACTATTCATGCTGATTCGCGGTTCTTTCCATTTGATTATCACGGTTGTCTATCTCGCTTTCTATGCACTCAACCTAAAAGATGCACGTGATACTGCGAAACGATGGAATTCAGGGATGCCAGTAGCTACCACATTAAAAGAAATGGTAAAAGGTATCTATGAGAATGGTTTCCCATATCTCTTGATTATCCCATCATATATTGCGATGACCTTTGCTATCATCTTCCCAGTTGTCGTTACATTGTTTATCGCCTTTACAAACTACGACTTCAAACACCTGCCACCAGGTGCCTTGTTGGATTGGATTGGTATTACCAACTTTACAAACATCTGGAAACTAAGCACATTCCGTACCGCATTTGGTTCTGTACTTGGCTGGACAATTATCTGGGCACTCTGTGCTTCAACAGCTCAAATTGTTATCGGTATCTTGACAGCCATCATCGCAAATCAACCATTCATCAAAGGAAAACGTATCTTCGGTGTTATCTTCTTGCTCCCATGGGCTGTTCCTGCCTTCGTAACTATCTTGACTTTTAGTAACATGTTCAACGATAGTGTCGGCGCTATTAACACACAGGTATTGCCATTCCTGAGCAAATTCCTACCATTCATCGATAATTTCCTTATCCCTTGGAAGACCGACCCATTCTGGACTAAAGTTGCTCTCATTATGATGCAGGCTTGGCTTGGTTTCCCTTATATCTATGTTTTGACCTTGGGTATTTTACAATCCATTCCAAACGACTTGTACGAAGCTGCTTACATTGATGGTGCAAGTGCCATTCAAAAATTCCGTAACATCACCCTTCCGATGATTTTAGCAGTAGCAGCTCCAACACTAATCAGTCAATACACCTTCAACTTCAACAACTTCTCTATCATCTACCTCTTCAACAATGGTGGTCCTGGTAGCGTCGGTGGTGGAGCAGGTTCAACTGACATCTTGATTTCATGGATTTATAAATTAACCACAGGTACATCACCTCAATACTCAATGGCGGCAGCAGTTACATTGATTATCTCAATGATTGTCATCAGTATTTCCATGATTGCCTTCAAAAAACTAAATGCTTTTGAAATGGAGGATGTATAAGATGAAATTATCTGTAAAATTTAGACGTAGAATCAATCAGACCTTAACCTATCTCTATCTGATTGTTCTGTCTGTTATCATCATCTATCCTCTCTTGATTACAATCATGTCCGCCTTCAAGTCTGGTAACGTGGTTGCCTTCAAATTGGATAGCAATATCAACTTTACACTAGACAATTTCAGCAAGCTCTTTAGCGAGACTCTATACGGAACCTGGTACCTCAATACGCTTATCATTGCTCTCTTGACAATGGTTATTCAAACAAGTATAGTGGTACTAGCGGGTTACGCTTATAGTCGCTATAACTTCATCGCTCGTAAGCAGAGTTTGGTCTTCTTCTTGATTATCCAAATGGTACCAACCATGGCTGCTCTTACCGCCTTCTTCGTTATGGCCCTCATGCTCAATGCGCTCAACCAAAGCTGGTTCCTCATCTTCCTTTATGTCGGTGGTGGTATCCCAATGAACGCTTGGCTCATGAAAGGCTACTTCGATACGGTGCCAATCTCACTTGATGAATCTGCAAAACTAGACGGCGCTGGTCACTTCAGACGTTTCTGGCAAATCGTCCTCCCACTCGTTCGTCCAATGATTGCTGTACAAGCGCTCTGGGCCTTCATGGGACCTTTTGGAGATTACATCCTATCCAAATTCTTGCTTCGTGAAAAAGAATTCTATACTGTAGCTGTCGGCCTTCAAACCTTCATCAGTGATGTGAAAAATATGAAGATTGCCTACTTTGCGGCAGGTGCTATTCTTATTGCCCTCCCTATCAGTATCCTATTCTTCTTCCTACAAAAGAACTTTGTATCTGGTTTAACAAGCGGTGGCGACAAGGGATAACCCTGTCCCACCTTTTCCCTTTTTAGGGGAAACATTGATATTTATGAAAGGTCCAACGAATGCTCCCATATCCTTTTTCCTATTTTTCTAGTATCTTCTCTCCAAGAAATATGTTTGCCAATCGTAGACTAATGAACCTTTGGCAACGGTTGTTTACAACGCTTTTTTTAGTGGCGCTCTTGCTCATTCCGAGCTCCCTACAGACTGTCAATCTCGAAACCTATCCTTTAGAAAATTTCGTAGAAGGTATCTATGCACCTCTGACAGATCAGGTCGTAGATGACCTCCGTCAACATGCAGTCATTGAAAACAACCACCTAACCTATACTGGAAATACTAACTGGGAGCAAGTGACATTTGGTGATACCGTTAGCTCTAGTTCTGACTTTACTTATCAATTCGCCAATCAGTCTCTGACTATTCGTAAAGGAAGTGATATTCTAAGCGAATTGACTTATGAAGGTTTGAATACTGACGATTTTGCTAGTAAGGAGACCTTGACTGCAACCATCTCTAAAAAATGGTATCAAGCCAACCGAGCAGCTGTCGGACTGTCCATCACTCTTATTTCGACCTTTATTTTAACAACAAACCTACTCTTCATCCTACTAGGAGCCAGCTTCTTCCTCTTTTTGACTAAAAAGTCTCGTTTCTTCCATTTTGAAACGTTTGCAGAGTGCTATAATTTTGCTCTCAACTGTCTGGGCCTGCCTACTCTTATAGCCTGTCTAATTGGACTATTTGGTCAACCTGTGACTACCCTTCTAACCATACAAAATATCCTATTTGTGCTATGCTTGTTATGGGTATTTTTCAAAACAAAATTCAGAGATGAAATCTAGGAGGTCTATATGCGTGCAACCATCAAAGATGTGGCTAAATTAGCTGGTGTCTCGCCATCTACAGTTACTCGTGTCATTCAAAATAGCTCTGCCATTAGCCAAAAAACGAAAGACTTGGTGCGGAAAGCCATGGCGGATCTCAACTACCATCCAAACCTCAACGCTCGAAGCCTAGTTTCTAGCTACACCCAGGTTATCGGCTTGGTTTTGCCAGATGATTCCGATGTCTTCTACCAAAACCCCTTCTTCCCAACAGCCCTGCGTGGCATTTCACAGGTGGCTGCAGACCACAATTACGCCCTTCAAATCTCTACGGGTAAAAATGAAGAGCAACGTCTTGAAGCTATTTCTCAAATGGTTTACGGGAAACGAGTAGACGGGCTGATTTTCCTTTATTCTAAGCCAGATGATCCGCTGGTCCAGCTAGCCATTCAGCATAAATTTCCCTTCCTCATTCTTGGAAAGGCAGATTCCCCGTTTATCTCCCTAGTCGATAACGATAATATCCAAGCTGGATTTGAAGCGACCAATTACTTTGTCAATAAAGGCTACAAGAATATCGCCTTCGTCGCTGGTAACAAGGAGCTGGTCGTGTCCCAAGACCGCTATGCTGGCTATAAAAATGCCTTGAAATCACACAATATCCCTCTAGATGAAAACAAGGTCAAGTTTGTATCAGGTTTCCTTTTGGAAGATAGTGCCTATAAAATCTCCAAGAAATTACTCAAACAGGATATAGACGCAATCGTCACAACCGATACCATGGTCGCGGAAGGGATTGTCAAATACCTCAACGAAGCCGGTACCAAACTCCCCATCATATCCTTTGACTCTGTCAAACCAAAATTGGACATTGAAGCCTATGTTGATGTCCACGCCATTAAACTTGGACGTGTGGCCTTCAATACCCTCCACCAAATCATCAACGACAATAAGGAAGACAAACAGGTCTGCTACCGCCGTGTCATTCCACATACTATTACCGAACTCTAACCTAGAAAGGAGCCGTTTGGCTCATGGCATTACGACAATTTCAAGCATTTCTAGATGATGTAGCCACTATTCGCCTCGTCATGGAAAAACGATTTGATACTGAGCATATGAGTTTCTCTCTCGAATCATCCGACGCTACATCTCAACTCTTTATTCATTCCTGTCTAGAGGTAGATAATCTTGTTCTATATTATTTAACTAGTCTCCATGCCCTCAATTTGGATAAAGACTACACCATTTACGACCAAGATCGCAACAAAACCGAGTTAGGCTATGGGCATATCGTTCGCTCTGCTATTTTCGAACAAAATTATACCTATAACGGCCGAGACTTGGGTGCAACCTATAGTCCTCAGTCCACTAGCTTCAAGCTTTGGGCTCCTATCTCCAAGCAAGTCTTTCTAGTCCTAGAGGGCAACCCTCATGCAATGACCAAGGGTTCTAATGGTGTCTGGCAGGTCACAGTAGAGGGTGATTTAGACAGTCAAAGCTACCACTATCTCCACAAAGTCAATGGTGAATGGATTGCTGTTCACGACCCATATGCCCTTTCTTCTAAGGCAAACTCTGGCGATAGCTACGTCATCAACCCAAATAAACTCCACAAGGTTCGTCGTGCCAAGACTCAACGCCCTATCTCTCAGGCTATTGTCTATGAAATGAGCGTCCGTGATTTCTCTTGGCAGACAGAAGCCGGCTTTAAACACCGTAGCCAATTCCTCGGTCTGACAGAATCTCCTGTCTTAGACGGTATGCAGCTTGGCATGGACTATGTCAAAAACTTGGGCGTAACCCATATTCAACTCTTACCAGTGTATGATTTTGGCAGTGTGGATGAAAACAAACCTCAGGCTGTTTACAACTGGGGGTACGACCCTATGCAGTACAATCTGCCTGAAGGATCCTTCTCCAGCCTGCCAAATGACCCCTACGCCCGCATCCTAGAACTCCAAGAGGCCATTCAAGCCTATCACGATGCAGATATTTCGGTCAATATGGATGTTGTTTACAACCATGTGTATCACGCTGAAAAATACGCATTCGAACTCATCGTGCCTGGTTATTTCTACCGTTACAACGAGCATGGTATGCGGACTGACGGTACCTTCTGTGGCAACGATGTCGCTAGTGAACGCAGCATGGTCCGCAACTACATCAAGCATTCCCTCCGCCAATGGCTAGAAATCTATGGTTTTGATGGATTCCGTTTTGACTTGATGGGTATCTTGGATAGTGAAACCATCAATCAAATCCAAGCAGAATTGGCTGCCATCCACCCAAATGCCTATCTCTATGGCGAAGGATGGAAGATGGCAACTGGCTTAGAATATGAAAAACTGGCCCACCAGTACAACGCAGATCAACTCCCTGAAGTGAGCTTCTTCAACGATGACTACCGTGATACCTTCAAAAAGCTCTTACTCAACCCACATCGTTTGGTTGACAAGCAACTACACGAAAAAGTGCAGCATCTTTTGACAGGTAGCCGCTATAGCCACTTCATCAAACCACAGCAGTCACTCAACTATATCGAGTGCCATGATAATGCGACAGCCTTTGATTACTTCCATATTGAAAATCCAGAATGGACACCGCAACAACAAAAGCGTGCTGCAAGTTTTGGACTACAGTTGATCCTTATTTCTCAAGGTATGGCCTTTATCCATAGTGGACAAGAATTCTTCCGTACCAAAGATGAGATTGACAATACCTACAATATTCCTGACCGAATCAATCGCTTGGATTGGACACGAGCTGTACACTATAAAGAACATATCGAATTTATCCAAGAATTGATTGCCTTCCGTAAAAACAATCCAATTCTCAGCCAAGATAGCTATGAAACCATTCAAGAAACCTGTGATTTCTACTGGTTGACCGAATATGTTCTCCGCTATCAAGTGACAAGTGAAGAAAAGACCATTCAATTTATCATCAACTTTGCGGATAGCGACTTTACCTATGAACGTGAAAAAAATAAGACAGTTCTCTACAACTATCCTCCAGTCGAAGAGCGTGATCAGCAAGAAATCACGATTGCAGGACAGAGTATTTGCATTTTAGAAGACAAATAGGACTTTAGACCGATGAAACACGATATAGTCTGAGGTATACTATAGTCAATCCTAAATATTTTTCATAATCTCCTTAAAACTCACTGGTCACGCTGGTGAGTTTTTTTGTGTGACAAAAAAACAACCCAGCATAAAGCTGAGTTGAGGCTCTTTACATCAATTCCATTATCTTCCGACCAATGCGTTCAATGTCATTCTGCATTCCTCTGAGTTCAAAGGTGTCTATAACAGGAAAATTAAATCGCTCAGCATATTGCTTGGCAGTCAGGCAATATTGGTTGTTGAAATTCCGGTTGCCTGAGCCAACGACACCCAGACAGAGCTCTGCATTGGTACCCAAAGCGATAAAATCTCCAAGAGGATTGGTCAGAATTTCCACATCTCCGTTGTCCACTCCATTTCCACCTTCTAAGTAGGTTGGTAAAAAGGCGACAAAGGGTGCATCTAGCTGGTAAAAGGAAATGTCCTGCTTGACCAAATCTTTAACATGGACCAGTTCAATCTCCCAGTCAGTTTGAAATTGAAAAAAAGACTTTAGGCGTTTCACAAAACTCTCTGTATTGCCACTCAAACTGATATAAACCAAATATATTTTCTTCTTCATACATTTCCTCATTATAATAAAAACACTACATGTAGACTGTAAATACTATTTTACTCCTACATGTAGTGTTTGTCAATCAGTCACTTTCCACAAACCGTCCAATAATATTGACATTGTCTGCTACTGAAACAAAGGCTTGTGGGTCCGCTTTTTTCATAATATGCTTGAACTCACTGAATTCAGCTCGCGTGATGATGGTAATTAAAACCGTCTTTTGCTCATGGTTATAAGCACCCTCAGCACCGTTGATAATGGTCACACCGCGATTGAGCTTTTTATGGATTTTTTTGATAACTCGTTCAGGATAATTGGTAATAATCATGGCCTGCATCCGTTTTTGTTTCACGAAAATCGCATCTGTCATGCGGCTGGAGATAAACAGCGCAACCATTGAATACAGGGCATATTGCCAGCCAAAGGTCATCCCTGCAATCAACATAATCATAATGTTGACAATCAAGGAAATGGAGCCAACTTGACGTCCCGTCTTCTTGCGAATAATAATAGAGACAATATCAGTACCACCACTGGATACATTGTTCCTAAGCGCAAAGCCAATCCCAGTTCCCAGCATGAGACCACCGAAAATAGCATTGACTAACGGATCCGTCGTCAGGGTAACTGGCGGCATAAATTGGATAAAGAAAGAACTGAAGGATACCGTAATAAAGGTAAAGATAGTAAATTTATAACCAATTTTATACCAGGCTAAGATAAGCAAGGGGATGTTCAGACCGTAGTAGACCACCGCAATCGGTACATTCCAACCAGCGTAAGAAGCTGCCAGAGCAGAAACAATTTGTGCAAGACCAGTAACTCCAGACGAATAGACATTCCCTGGTCTAAAGAAAAAATTGACTGCAATACTAGATAGGAGTCCATAAATAATGGACCCCGATATCCGTTCAGCATATTTTTCCCGAGAAATTCCCAAAATGACCGACCAAAACTTATTCTTTCTGGCCTTTCTTAAAAAGCGTACACGCTGTTTTCTGAAAAATTTATTCATTTTCAAGTGTAATGTCTAAAGCCAATTCCTCTAATTGAGCTGATGCAACCGTACTTGGCGCCTGTGTCATTGGATCAGATGCCTTGTTATTCTTCGGAAAGGCGATAACTTCACGAATGTTATCCTCACCAGCCAATAACATGACAAAGCGGTCCAAACCGATAGCCAATCCACCATGTGGTGGGAAGCCGTAGTCCATAGCTTCTAGCAAGAAACCAAACTGCTCATGGGCATCCTCAGCAGAGAAGCCAAGCGCTTTGAACATCCGTTCTTGCATCTCTTTCTGGTTGATACGCAAACTACCGCCACCTAGTTCATAGCCATTCAAAACGATATCGTAGGCAACTGCACGCACCTGCGCCAAATCACCATCCAAATGATGAGCTGTTTCTTCCGTCGGCAAGGTGAATGGGTGGTGGGCACTCATGTAGCGACCTTCTTCTTCAGACCACTCAAACATCGGCCAGTCTACAATCCAGAGGAAGTTGAATTTGCTTTCATCAATCAAGCCTTGCTCTTTTGCCAAGCGGTTCCGTAAAGCTCCCAGGGTATTATTGGCTACTTCCAATTCATCTGCTACAAAGAGAACCAAGTCCTTGTCTTCAAGTTGTAAACTTGCTGTCAAGTTTTTTGTAATACCAGTCAAGAACTTAGCAACTGGGCCTGCTAATTCTCCCTTGTCTACTTTAACCCAAGCTAATCCCTTGGCACCAAATTGTTTAGCGTATTCTGTTAATTTATCAATATCTTTACGTGAGTAGCTATCCGCCGCACCCTTGACCACAATAGCCTTTACAACAGGTGCTTCTGAGAAGACTTTGAAGTCAACTTCCTTGACAGTATCTGTCAAGTCTTGCAAGAGCATGTCAAAACGAGTATCTGGCTTGTCTGAACCATAGAAATTCATCGCATTGTCATAGGACATACGAGGGAATGGCAAGGTTACATCGATTCCTTTGGTATCTTTCAAGACCTTAGCAATCAAGCCTTCTACGATGTCTTGGATTTCAACTTCATTCAAGAATGAGGTTTCCAAGTCCACCTGTGTAAACTCAGGTTGACGATCCCCACGCAAATCTTCATCACGGAAACACTTAACGATTTGGTAATAACGGTCGAAACCAGCATTCATTAAAAGCTGCTTAGTAATCTGTGGACTTTGTGGCAAAGCATAGAAATGACCTTTGGACACACGAGATGGTACCAAGTAGTCGCGCGCACCTTCTGGTGTTGACTTGGTCAACATTGGTGTTTCCACATCGATAAATTCCAAGTCATCCAGATAATTGCGAATGCTGTGGGTTACCGCTGCACGTAATTTGAAGTTGTTGAGCATTTCTGGACGGCGAAGATCCAAATAACGGTAACGAAGACGAGTGTCATCGCTGGCTTCAATGCCATCCTTGATTTCAAATGGAGTTGTCTTAGCTGTGTTCAACACTGTCAAGCTGGTTACTTGCAGTTCAACAGCTCCTGTCGGGATATTGTCGTTAGCTTGCTCACGCTCAACAACCGTTCCTGTTACTTCGATAACGAATTCAGAGCGAAGACTCTCAGCTTTTGCCATCACTTCAGCCTCAACTGACTCAGGGTTAATCACCAATTGCATAATGCCTTCACGGTCACGCAAGTCAATGAAAATCAGGCCACCTAAGTCACGACGGCGGCCAACCCAACCTTTCAAAGTAATTTCCTGTCCGACATGTTCCTTACGAACACGTCCAGCGTACATAGAACGTTTCATTTTCTTCCTCTTTTACTGATTTTATACCTATTCATTCTACCATAAAATGGCTGATTTTTGGGGGAAATTGCCGAGAAAAATCTAAGAACCTGTATTCACCGTCTAGCACTCCTATCTAAGACTAGCTATTCAGCTACTCAGCCTTAGTTTTTTCAAAAATACAGTCCGTATTCCTTCAAAAAACTATCTCTTATATGACATTACTTGTGAGTACAGGCTTAAAAAACCAGCCTTAAACGACTGGTTTAGTATAAAGCATATCTAAATGAGGGATATCGTCCTCTAAATAGACTTCTGAAACTGGCTCAAAACCTAACGAACTATAGAACTTTTCTAAATGGGCTTGGGCACCAATTTTAATCTGTCTTTCTTTCCATTCGTTTGTAATAAAGTGAATTGCCTGCTCCATCATTGGGCGACCTAAGCCTTTGCCACGATGACTTGACTTGATGACCACACGTCCGATGGAAACTTCGTCATAACTTAGACCAGCTGGCAAGATTCTCAAGTAAGCCACTAACTCTCCTTCATCAGTTCCCAAAAGATGAAGACAGTTTGGATCCTTACCGTCAACTTCAGGATAGGGACAGGCCTGTTCAAGTACAAATTAAGTCTTTTAGTTTACTTTTAGTACGAGTCAACGAGCTGCAAGCTGTACTAAAGTACGGTAAAGCGAGTTAACGAAGTAATAAAAGAAAAACTAAATGACTGATACATCGGTTCTCAGTGTCAAGATACTGTAAAGCTCCTGTAAACTTAGTTGGTCAAATGCTTTTATTTCCCACTGCATAGCTTCCTCCTAGGGCAAGATGTTGCCTGCACTTTTATATATTTCGTACCATTCTGGTCGAGTCAAGGTAATCTGACTAGCTTGTGCAATCTTGGTCAAACGTTCTGGATTCATGGACCCAACTATGGTTTGAATCTTAGCTGGATGTCTCAAAATCCAAGCTACGACAATGGTTTCATGTGAAACTTTGTACCGCTCTGCTATTTCCCCAATGGTCTGGTTTAAAAGAGCATAGTCAGGATGGTTGGCAAAAATACCTCGTTGCAAATCAATCAAGAAAGGAGACCAGGCTTGGATAGTGATTTTTTTAAGTTGGCAATAGTCAATTAGCCCACCATCACGCATAGTCGCAGCATCATCTTTCATATTGACATGGAGTCCGGCGTCAATCAAAGGCGTGTGAGCAGGAGATAACTGCAATTGATTAACTGCGAGCGGTTGATCAAGATAGGATTGCAATAACTCCATTTGGTAAATGTTTTGGTTGCTGACGCCAAAATGATGAACCTTCCCTGCTTTTTTCAAGAGATAAAAGGCCTCTGCCACTTCCTCTGCTTCCATCAGAGCATCTGGACGGTGAAGAGCCAAAACATCCAGATAATCTGTATCTAAACGCTTGAGAATGCCGTCCACAGACTCCAAAATATAGTCCTTTGAGAAATCAAAATATCCCTTACGAATGCCACATTTGGACTGGAGAATCATGTCCTCACGTTTCAAACCTGCTAATTTTGCTCCTTGAGCAAAGCGAATTTCTGACTCACCACCACCATAAATATCTGCATGGTCGAAAAAGTTAATTCCCTGTCCAACGACTGTATCTAACACATTAGCAGTTTCCTGCTCTGTCAGACTAGCCATTCGCATACAGCCTAAAGCAATTCGAGAAACCTGTAAACCTGTCTGTCCTAATTCTTGCATATGTCTTCTCCTTGTAAGCGTTTTTCTTCTATTCATTATAACAGCAAAACTCAGCCGAAACTGAGTTTTAGTTAAAACCATAAATTCTTTTCGCGATTTTATAGACGGCATTGGAAATTTTTCGGCCTGGATAACCGTATAAGTTAGTTAATTGCCCGAGTAACCCTTTACGAACGATTTTAAAGAGAGCTGGATTGTTATCACGAATATAGTGCCATAATTCCTGCTTTTTCATCATATGCTCAGCTGTTCCAGCACGATTGAGAAGGGCACAGGAGATAATGGTTGTAATCTCCACATGATTGAGCAAATAACTCCGTAAATCAGGATTGTCAATCGCCTCCAAGTCTAAATTATCTACCAAAATCCGATTGACTTTTAACTGCTGGTCAATGCGCTTAATCATGACGGATTCATTGACAGACTGGTCATTTCGCCCAATAAAGTAACGATAAAAATCTACTGGTAGATAGAACATGGTTTTGACTGCCTGCAAAGGAGTAAATACGAAAATATTATCCACATAGAAGGTATGCTCTGGTAGAACAAGACCAACCTCACGCAATAAATCTGTCCTGTAAATCAAGGAATGCATCATCATGTATTGACCCTTAGAAAAGGCACCTACATCTTCCCACCCGAAGATACGATTCTCAGGTAGAGTGGATTGATAAGACATAGATTTTTTACGAGATTGTCCCTCTTTTTCGTAAACAAAATTGGAAATGAAGGCATCAACAGGTGTATTTGCTTCTTCTAAAGCCTGCAAACTCTCTAGGATCTTCAAATAGGCCCTGGTATCGACCCAGTCATCTGAATCTACAACTTTAAAGTACTTCCCCTTGGCCTCACGTATCCCTGTATTAACAGCTCCGCCATGGCCCTTATTGTCCTGATAGATGGCACGTACATTTGAAAATTGATTCTCTAGTCCCTCTGCGATCTCCTGAGTCCGATCGGTCGAGCCGTCGTTAATAATCAGAATTTCAACCTTGTCACCACCCATTACAAGGGAATGAACACAGTAATGAAGGTAAGCCTCCGAATTATAACTCGGAATGGCAATGCTTAGTAAGGTCATCTTTCTCTCCGTTTGACACAATTTGTTACTATTTTATCACATTTTCAGGAAAGTTGCTTTTGATATTTTCTTTTTGCTTGATAGGCTCTCCATAGTTGACCTAAGCCCTTGAAAAAATGGCCATTGACAATGGTTAGAATCCCTTCCACCATCGGTAAATCGAGCATGTCACCTGTCATCTTTGCCATAGCCCTAAATGGCATATTATAAAGGAACAGCAGGTTCAAGTCAGGAGTCCCTTTCTGCTCTGCTTTTTTCAGTAAGCTAACCAATAGTTTATGCACGCCACGTGCCAACCTACTCTTCGCAAATTGGAGTTTCAAAACTGGATCGTTCAGGCTCAATTCTTGACCAATTTTCCAGGTTTCTTCTGGAACTGGACGTCCAAGCAATTGTGCAAAATCCTGTGATGAGACAGCCTGAACTTGGGCTGTCAGATAAGTCGGAAGCTGTTCTGAAGCAGGAAATTGGTCTACTGTACCATGTCGGGTAATCTCGCCAACTAAGCGAATATCCTGACTACTTGCACCTACATACAAGAGATAATTTCCAGCCTCTACTTCAAATTGGCCTGTCTCTTTATTAAAATAACGGAACGTATAGTCCTCAAAAGGAATAAAAATCTGTTTGGACTCGCCTGCTTTTATAAATACTTTTTTAAAGCCTTTTAATTCCTTTACAGGTCGGTAAATCTGACTATCTTCTTTACCTATGTATAGTTGGATGATCTCAGCCCCATCTACCATTCCTGTATTAGTGATTGTGACGGAAACTCCTGATTCAGACACTTCTAATTGACTGTAAGAAAAGTCTGTGTAGGACAATCCATAACCAAAGGGGTACTTGACAGCCTTGTCAACGCTTGTAAAGTAACGGTAGCCTACATAGAGAGCTTCCTTATAGAAGGCAAAATCTCCTTCAGCAGGGTAGTTCTCTGAAGACGGGACATCTGCTAACTCAACAGGATAGGTTTCGCTTAGTTTCCCTGACGGATTGACACGACCTATTAAGGTATCTAACATGGCTCTAGCACCAGCTTCTCCTGATAAATAGCCGTGAAGAACCGCATCTACATCCACATTCCAATTCATATCCACAACCGAACCAGCTGATAGGACAACAACGATTTTTTTACCTGTCCCTACCAAGGCATTCAGTAAGGATAACTGGTTTTTAGGGAGACTTAGATGATGACGATCCAAGCCCTCACTTTCACTCATTTCATCCAGCCCCATATAGTAAAGAACAAGCTCCGCTTGGTTTGCAAGATTGACAGCCTTGTCAACTAACTGCACATCCTCTTTATCTACACGTTGATAACCTTGTTCGTAACCAATGACATTTAATGGATAGTCCGCGATGCAATCCACTGTTTTATCTAATTGTCTTGTATTGATTAATGAAGAACCAGCTCCTTGATAGCGAGGATTTTGGGCAAATTCTCCGATGAGGGCTATTTTTATCTCGCTAGATAAGGGCAATATCTGATCTTTATTTTTTAATAATACAATGCTCTCAGCAGCAGCCTGACGGGCCAATTCATGTTGTGCAGAATAATCTACAGTTTGTCTTTCAGCATTGGCCAACTCCAAAACCACATCAAGTAGCTCATCCACGCGCTCATTCAATACCTGCTCGGACAGACGACCAGACTGAACAGCGTCAATGATTTCCTTTTGACCGACCTTTTTTGTACCTGGCATTTCCAAATGACTACCATTTTCAACACCGAGAACATGGTCATTGGAGCCTCCCCAATCCGATACGACAAAGCCAGTAAAGCCCCATTCATCACGGAGAATGTCACGCAAGAGGCGCTTGTCTTCATTAGCATAGATGCCGTTTATTTTGTTATAGGCAGACATGATTGCCTTTGGATTTCCTTCACGCACAGCAATCTCAAATCCTGTCAGATAGAGCTCTCTCAGCGTGCGCTCATCTACAATGGAGTCTGAAGCCATACGTCGCAATTCCTGACTGTTTACAGCTAAATGCTTAGGCGTTGCCGCAACACCTTGCGACTGCATTCCCCGAATCATTGCGGCCGCCAGTTTTCCCGCCTGATAAGGATCTTCTGAATAATACTCAAAGTTTCGACCACATAAGGGACTGCGCTTGATATTAAGCCCCGGACCCAAAATGACATTGACACCCAAGCTGTTTGCTTCTGCGCCGAGACCTTGTCCGACACGTTCAACTAGATCCACATCCCAAGAATTTGCCAAGGTAGCAGCTGTTGGGAAACAAGTTGCAGGGACAGAGGCATTCAGCCCTAAGTGATCACCTTCACCTTCTTGCTTGCGAATTCCATGTGGCCCATCAGACAAAAAGATAGATGGAATTCCTTTTTCAGGGTAATCCTTGGTTTCCCAAACAGATTTTCCTGACATGAGAGCTGCTTTTTCTTCCAATGTTAAACGATTAATAATCTCCTGATGCTTCATCATCTTTTCCTCATTCTATTTCTTTATCATTATCATATCAGACTAACGGGACAATTAAAACGCTTTCTTCATAATCTGTACGATTTTAGGCATAATCTGCTATAAAAAATCTCCCCAGAAAATACTAGGGAGATTGTGTTCATCACTTCTTATTTCATGATTACAAACTTCATCATTGGATAGTTGACAGCCACTTGAACGAAAATATTGACCCAATTGGCTGCTGTCTGTGCCCAACCCAAACTCAAGCCCCATGATGTAAAAAGCTGAGTAGTGTAAGGTGGTAGCACAATGGACAAAATTCCTGCAACTAGAACAGTTAAGATATACCAATGAAGGGTCTTGGAAATATCATTTTCTGCTCCAAAGACCAACTTCCTTTGGACGATATAGTTGACAATCTGTGCCGCTACATAGGCCAATAGGAAGGAGAGAAAGCCGTTTAAACCGCCATTTTCTACGGCATAATGGAAGATGAACCAGTGAAATGGCTGATTTGACAAGGCTGTAAAGAGGAAATTTGTTGACAACCAAAGAACACAGAAATTTGTAATGGTCGCTATGTTTGATAACACATTAAACTTGATAAATTCCCACAAGTCTGGGTGTTTGGCAATCCATTCTTTCATACGGTCTCCTATGCAAGACAAGGGGGATGCCCCCTTGTTATGCTGCGTTTTTTTCTTCTTTTTTCTTACCTGTCAACTTGACAAGACCGAAACCTGTCAAGCCGATGAGGGCAATATTGCTTGCTACCAATACAACAATCCACCATTTAGTTTTTGGTTTGTAGATGTCAAAGGCTGCAGAATGAGCAACGGTGTACAAGATATTTTTGCTTGCCTGACGAAGTGCTGCAACCCCTTCTTCAGTCCCAGTTGAAGTGGCTGTTGGAAGATCACCCATAGGTGTCAACATGAGGTCGCCACCGTTGCGGATAGCTTGGTCTGGACTCATATAGTCTTGACCGTCAAAGTCTGTGATGACCATTCCCTTGAAGCCCCACTCGTCACGAAGGACAGTATTCAAGAGGTCGCTGTTACCACCAGCCCAAAGGGTACCGATACGGTTAAAGGATGACATAATAGCAGTCGCTCCACCTTCTTTGACAGGAATTTCAAAGGCTTTCAGATAGATTTCACGCATGGCTTGTTCGTTAGACCAAGTCGCCACACCTTCACGGTTATCTTCTTGGTCATTGAGGGCAAAGTGTTTGGTAAAGGTATAGACACCATTTTCAAGAGCTTTTGCTACCAGTGAGCTTGCCATTTTACCTGAAATTAGTGGGTCTTCTGAATAGTACTCGAAGTTACGACCTGAGAATGGTGAACGGTGGATGTTCACAGCTGGTGCATACAGACCAACGATACCGTGTGCCAATGCCTCTTTGGCAAAAGCATCGCCCATTTCTTCAGCCAAGTCGGTATTCCACGTAGAAGCAACAACGACTTCTGAGTTATATTGAACGCCTTTGATACCTTGGAAGATACCGTTGATACCGGCAGGGCCGTCCAAGTCAACAACAGCTGGTTTATCAATTGATTTGACTGCTCCTGTTGCATAACCTCCATAACCAATCAAATTGACCATTTCATCAACAGACATTTGAGCAACGAGTTGTTCCCAACGCTCGTCATCATAATCTGCACCAATCAAATCAACCAAACGAAGTCCGTTATCTTCTGTTTTCACCGTATCAATCGGTGTTTCTGAAGATTCGTCAATACGGAAGTTTGAATTATTGATTTCTGTAGCAATTTGCTTGCTAGCTTCTTTGTCTTTTGTACGTTCAGTTGGCAAAGTACCTGCCCAATCCGCACGGGTTACATACTTGACATCACCAACAGCGTATTCAAAGGCATTAGTTACCTCAGCTTTATCAGATGAACGTTGCGTCAAGACTTCCTTGCTGTCAACTGCATAGGTTTCTGAATCCAATACATCATGAGCATTATTCATGAGTTTGATTTGGTAGTCGCCTTTCTCTAAAACGTAGGCTTTTTCAGTCTTTTCATCGTAAGATGCCATGTCATCACGGTCGAAGGAAATTGTCATTTCTTCACTTTGTCCTGGTTCAAGTACATCTGTCTTGTCAAATCCAGCCAAGACAACATGAGATTTTTCAATACCTCCTTCGGTATATGGAGCAGTGTAATAAACTTGTGCAACTTCTTTACCAGCTACATCACCAGTGTTGGTTACCTTGACATTGACCTCAATCTTATCACCATTCTCTTTCATACTGGTGATTTCTTGGTCAAATGTTGTATAGCTCAAACCGTAGCCAAATGGATATTGCACAGTTGCATCGTAGGCTGCCTCATCTACTTGACCAGTCGCATTGTCAACAAAGCGGGTTTCATAGTAACGATAGCCTAGATAGATACCTTCTTGGTAGTTGACAAATTTGTAGTTAAAGGTCTGAGGTTCTTTTGCTCCCCATGGAGTTTTCTCATAAGTAATATTGGTATAAGAGAAGTCCCCTGTATTCCAGTAGGTCGGGTTGGTTTCCAAGTCATAGGCATAGGTATCGACCAAGCGACCAGACGGGTTGACATCTCCTGCCAAGATATTAGCTACACCGTTCAAACCAGTTGAACCAGGTCCGCCAATCCAGAGAGCCGCATCGACACCTGCCTCTTCCAAGAAACCAAGTTCCATCGCATTTGAAGAGTTGACCAAGACAACAACCTTGTCAAAGTTTTCGGTTACAGTTTTCAACATAGCTTTTTCAACTTCTTGAAGTTCAAGATAGTGCTTGTCCTTGTCTCCTTGTTGGTATTCTGCCATATTTTGTGGAAGGTCTGCCCCCTCACCTCCGTTACGAGAAATAACTACTAAAGCTGTGTCTGAGAAATTCTTCGCATTTGTTAGCAATTCATCTGTGTATTTGTCTTGAGTTGGCTCATAGATATTGTAATCTCCACCATTGAGAGAGAAGATGTTGGTACCTTCTTTTTCTGGGAGGTTTTCTGTATAGAAATCGGTCAATTCACTGTTGACTTCAAAACCAGCATTTTCAAGACCTTGTTGCAGATTGACGTTTTTGGACTCATCTGCAGCACCTGAACCAGATCCTCCGTAAGTAATGGCTACAGAAGAAATACCAAAGACATTGACCTTAGATGATTTTTCAAGCGGTAGGGTCTGATTTTTGTTTTCAAGCAAGACAGTGCCTTCTTCTTGAATAGTTGTTACCAAAGATTTAGAAACCTCTTCTGCCTCAGCTATTTTTGTCTCATCTGCATAAGACGGCGCAAAATAGGTGTCAATTACATTGACAAACATATTGACAGCATAGTTGGCACCAATGATTATTACACCTAATAATGCCAAAAGTGAAGTAAAGATCTTTGATTTTTTGGAAACAAATGCCTTATTCTTCATACCTTTGTAAATATAGTATGCGAATAAAGCTACGACTGCTAAACTAGCACATATTAAAACAATCTTTGCAATCCCTGCTGCATCCCATGCTTGATAGGAACTAGCATAATCTTCCGCCGCAAATGCCGTTACTCCGACATTTCCCATGAGAGTAACTAAACTTGCTAAACCAAGTTTTTTCCAAGCCTTCATAAGACTTCCTCCTAAACGTTTCGGCTTTCATGTAAGCCTTTTCTTTTTCTTGAATCCACTATATCAATTAACATACTTAATGAAAACCCTTTCTTCATAATCTGTCATTTAACCTTCATAATTTGTAATTTGAGAAAAATAATCCTACTCTTGCTATTTTATCATTTGATTTTTCTAAAATATAGCTAACAATTTCATTTTAATTCTGATATACTGATAGAAAATAAAAGGGAGTACTTTATGAAAATCGCGATTGTAGAAGATCAAAAAATCGAGCAAGAAAGATTGTCCAACTACATCAAAACCTACTGCCAAAAAGCTGGGATTGCAGTGGAAATCAGCTGTTTTAATGACGGTCTCCATATCACTAGTGACTATCAAAAACAATTTGACCTGATTTACCTAGATGTCGAGATGGAGATTATGGACGGGATGACCACCGCTCAAAAGATTCGATCTGTGGATAAAGATGTTCTCATCGTCTTTGTGACCAATCATTCCCATGTCGCTATTCAGGGTTATTCTGTTGAGGCCATTGATTTTCTTCTCAAACCACTGAGCTCCTTTGTCTTTGAGGAACATTTTAAAAAAATTCTTAGAAAATTACCCGATAGCCAAGAGAAACAAAGTTTGTATATAAAAAGCAAGCAGTCCACTGTAAAACTCTATCAAGAAGATATTGTTTACCTAGAAAGTCAAGGACATCAGGTCCACATCTACACAGTTGACGGTGGCCTAACGATTACCCATAATAGTCTCAAGAATCTCGAAGCCATGTTAGACAGTAAATTGTTTGTACGAGCCCACTCAGCCTATATCATCAATCTATCCCACGTTCAAAAAGTGGAAGGAAGCCTTGTTTACGTCACAAATACAGCCTTGCCGATTAGCCGCCCAAGGAAAAAAGAATTTATGAAAGCTCTAACCAACTTCATCGGAGATAGCCTACTATGATCAACTTCCCTGATATTCCGCGTTTCTATACTGCTCTAACAGAAAGCTTGGCCTGCCTACTGGTCTGTTCCTCACTTGTTTTGTCTGAAAAATGGTCACGCAAACAGTTCCGTATCCTCCTGATTTTCCTCATACAAATCTTACTTCAACTTGTGGCTGGCAAACTTCCTTTACTTTTTTGGACTGTGGGAATGGGCATCAATATCGCTTGGATGTTTGTTTCCATTCGATTGCTTGGAGTTATCCACAAGAGGACTAGACTCTATTTGACAGCAAAAGCCTTTATTATTGCCGAATTAGTAGCCTCTATTACTTGGCATCTCTACTGTTTGACGATTTATCAACAACCTGTGGATAACTTGTGGACACAAGGGGTATTTTTGTTGATAACTTCTCTGCTGTCTTACTGGCTCATCTACCTACAAGATCGAAAAGTTCGCTTAGAAGAATTGGATAAATTCATTGAGCAGCGAGATGTGACGGTAGCCGTCTTTACAACCTTATCTATCTTTGTTCTCAGTAATATTGGCTTCATCCTCTCAGGCACGCGCCAATTTCAAGACTCGACCAGCATTTTCATTCTTCGGACAACCGTCAATCTCTCTGGTCTTCTGCTCCTATTCACCCAAGAATCTCAACAATACGATCGCTATTTACGGCAGGAATTGACATCTATCAATAATATGTTTCAACTTCAATACAAGCAATACCAAGCCTATCGTGAAAACAGTGAGATTCTTGACCGTAAGGTCCATGATTTAAAGCATCAACTGGCCATCATTCAGCAAGAATCGGATAAAACAAAAAAGGAGCAATACCTGGAGGAAATGAGCGAGGTGATCCAGACCCTTGACGCCAAGATTGAAACAGGAAATCCCGTTCTAGATACCATTCTCAGCCAAAAAAATTATTACTGTTTGCAAAATGGAATCAACTTTACCTGTATTGTTCAGGGAGAACCCCTCCATTTTATGGATGTAATGGATATTTCAGCTCTGTTTGGAAATGCCATTGACAATGCCATCGAGGCTGTTGAAAAAATAGATAACCCTGAACAACGCTTGATTACTTTAAAGGTTGCCAGCCATCAGCAATTTCTCATCATTCGATTAGACAACTACGATACTTCTTCACTAGACTTATCCACAGGACAACTCCCTGAAACTTCAAAAACAAATAAGGACTACCATGGATTCGGTCTTAAGAGTATGGAGTATGTTGCCAATAAATACGATGGCAGTCTCACACTTAGCAAGGAAGATAATTGGGTGCAACTAAAAATCATCCTCCCCTTACAAGCATAGAGGGAGTGGGAAAGAATTCGACTAGTCAAAAAAGAGTTCGTCTTCCCACCCCCGCACAGTTGATTAGGTCAGATTTGGAGTGTGAAACACGAACAAATCTGCCAATCAACCACTGCGCTGAGATGTTGACACGAACTCTGAGAAGCGAGACTGGGCTTGCCCAGCCTTCTTTCTATTCATCATTTAGAAACCGTCACTTGCTCCACATCTCGACCTTGACTCCGTTTTATAATCACATCAAGATAATCAGCCAAGAAACTTCTCGGTGATGCCGCTTGCAAGGTCTGATAGGCTTGGCTAGGAAATACCATCTCTTCAAGCCAAGTCTGGTCCAATTTTTCTCCTGAAAAATAAGCACGATTGGCTGGTATGATAAATTGTGAAATTGCATCTGCCGTCTCGCCATCATACCACCGTTCATCGTTCAACACATTGTGAACCATGATGTCGCTGGTATTGTCAAAGACGATTTGTAAGTAGCTTAGGTGATTCTGCAAATTTGGATTACTAGGTTGGTGCTTTTCTGTCCACGAAGCCATATCAAGTTGAGTTTTTTGATAGCGAATGCTTGTATCATCAAGGCTCAGTTGGCCGATAACAGCTGGGTAAATAGAAAATGCTCCATTGACCACCTCAGAATAGCTGACTTGCCCCAAGTCTTCTTCAACAATATTCTGAGAATGAGTGTGTCCCGAAAAACCAAATTGAATGCCATATTGATTGAACAAGGTCTTCAAATCGGCAGCATTATCCAAAGTATAGCCTTTTGAGAGCATGGCATGCTGTTGCAAGACATTGTGATGGACAACAGGTATCAAGCTCACTCCAGCTTCCTTGGCTGCCTGAAGCTGTACATCTATCCAATCCAAGGTCTCTTTTTTGATACGTCCATTGGTTGGAGGAGCTCCTTTACCGTAGCCGTCAGAGTAGATGTTACTGTCTATCATCAGAAACCAAGCATTGGAAAATGGCTTGGCCAGATAGCTCAATGAGGCTTGATCACGACTGCTGGCTTGTTGATAGCCATGATTGTCAAATATATCTGAAAATTGCTGAGCGGTGACCTGATCCGTCACTATCTGCTGATCTCCCTTAAAGGCCCTAGCCCAGCCACTGGCAATATCATGGTTGCCAGGAATGACCAAAACCTCCGTTCCTTTTTCTTCAATCTGGGTAAAATACTGCGCCAATTCAACCATGCTCTGCTTTTCACCATTGAGAGTCAAATCCCCACTGACTAGTAATAAGGACGGTTGCTCACGCTCAACCTGCTCAACCAAGGCCTCCATCCGCTCTTTTCCATAACGTAAATCCTTGCCAGCAGCTGTTTTTTCGATATAGGAAAAAGCCTCTCCATCATCAAATAAATCCTGTGACAAATAATGCAAATCTGTGATAATCCAAATTTTATCTTGGTCTCTTAATGCAGCCTCGACATAGGATTGCTGATGCTGGCAAGCAATAGCAGACCAAATCAAAACAATGGCTGCAATAGCTCCTAGCAATAATACTATCTTCTTCTTCATACCTTAAAAGTATATCATCTTAGATGAATGGCTACAAGAAAAGGGGGTGACAGTTAATCTGTCTCCTCCCTTTATTCATTGATTATTTTTTTGCAAATCCAGCTGCTTGTTCACCAGCCTGACGACCAAATACGATGATGTCTGCTACAGCATTACCACCAATACGGTTTTGACCATGAACACCACCAGTTACTTCACCAGCAGCATAAAGACCAGAGATTGCTGAACCATCTGTCTTCAATACTTGAGTATTGGTATTGATTTTCACACCACCCATCGTATGGTGGATACCTGGAGCAACCTTAATCGCATGATAAGAACCTGTATCCAAAGCATGATCCATACCAGATGTACGACCAAATGCCGCATCATTTTTATCCGCTACAGCCTTGTTCCAAGTATCAAGTGTTGTTTGAAGTGTATCCGCAGGTAGGTCAATTTCTTTAGCCAAATCTGCAAGTGTAGCACCCGTTTTTACAAGACCTTTTTCTTCGTATTGAGCAATCGCCTTCACACGATCTTTCAAGGCATCATCAAAGATAACATAAGCATAGTTTGGCTCCAAGCTATTGATAGCCGCAGAAACTTTATCACGAGTTTCCAACTCATTAACAAAGCGCTCCCCTTTAGAATTGACAAGGATAGCACCTTCACCACGAACCGCTTCTGTAATCAAGTAAGAGGTTTCTTGCTCAACAGTTGGGTGAATTTGGATTTGTTCCATATCAACAGTTGCTGCACCTTCTGATTCAGCAAGCGCAATACCGTCACCTGTTGAGCCAGGTTGGTTAGTTGTTACATAGCCTTCAAGGGCAGGATTGAATTTTGCAACCATTTCCAAGTCTGATCCAAAACCACCCGTAGCCAACACAACAGCTTTTGCTGAAATTTTCTTCGTTTCTCCAGCAATTTCTACCTCAACACCTGTTACTGCACCATCTTTGTCTTGCAGTTTTGTCACATCTGCATTTACAAAAATTGGTACTTCACGTTCAACAAGATTGTGGTAAAGACCATTTACTAAGTAGCCACCAACAGCTGAACCATCTGCTGGACGGTGGGTACGTTTCTCACTCATACCACCAGTTGTAGTTAGATTGCTAAGAGTGATCCCCATTCCATCCAACCAGTCAATTGCACTAGCAGAGTGATCTACAAGATAACGAAGCAATTCAGGATCATTTGTTCCTTTACCACCTTTAAGGGTTTCTTCGTAGAATTTATCGTTTGTATCAGCAATACCTTCCGCTTCTTGGAATTTAGTCTGTGAAGCATTCATACCAGCTGATGATTTAGCCGTATTACCACCGATAACAGGCATTTTCTCCAAGAGAGCAACACTAGCACCAGCATCTTTAGCTGAAATAGCTGCAGACATCCCTGCACCACCAGAACCAACTACGATAACATCATAGCTATCTTTCAACTCAGATGGATCTGTATATTCTTTCACAGATGCACCTGAAACAGCCTCTTCTGAAGAAGACGTAGTAGACGATGAAGAAGTTGCTGTTTTGTCAGACTTACCCCCACACGCTACTAAAAACACCACAGCAAGTAGACTCATTAGTAAGCCTAACCAAGCTTTCTTTTTCATGATAAACCTCCAAATTTTATCTGATATTAGTATTATACAAGATTGTGAAATGTTTTTCAATCTGTTTTGAAATATTTTTCACAAACATGAACAAAAAAATGTATGATTCAAACATCACACATTTTTACGGCTATTTACTGATTTTGCAGAGCTAAAAAGCTCGCTATTTCGGATATTGTTGCTTGGCTCCCTTTTCGGAGTATTCCAGATAATTTACCCGATTTATAATAGGTTAAGCTAGGAACCGTAGCAAGACCTTGACTCTGTCGAAATTGTTGTATTTTTCCATTCGAATCAGACTCGCTATCTAAATAGTAGATAGTCGCATGTGATTGCTCTACTACCTCTGTTAATTTAGGAACAAAATCGCGACAATAAGGGCATGTCTCACGACCTATGTATAATATAAATTCTTCCTCGTTTTGGATTTTTTGCTCCACTTCATCTATCGAAATAGCCTGATAACTCTTTACAGCCTTCACGTAGTCTGATTCATTCGGTGCAGCCGCTGATTGAGATAGAAAGAATGCCCCACCTACGACCAAAATAGTCAATACCACTAGCAAAGAATACTTACGCCACATAATCTCTCCTCAAATACAGACAAAAAGCCCTTGTAAATAGGGCTTTTAAAATATCGATACAAATCTTAGAGCATTTTGTTGTAGAATTCTACGACAAGAGCTTCGTTGATTTCTGGGTTGATTTCGTCGCGTTCTGGCAAGCGAGTCAATGAACCTTCAAGCTTTTCAGCATCGAATGATACGAAAGCTGGACGGCCAAGAGTTGCTTCAACAGCTTCAAGGATAGCTGGAACTTTGATTGACTTCTCACGAACTGAGATAACTTGACCAACTTCAACGCGGTATGAAGGAATATCAACGCGTTTGCCGTCAACAAGGATATGACCGTGGTTTACGAATTGACGTGCTTGACGACGAGTAGTTGCCAAACCAAGACGGTAAACGACGTTATCCAAACGACGCTCCAAAAGAAGCATGAAGTTGAAACCAAGAGTACCTTGTTTGATTTTAGTAGCTTGTACGAACAAGTTACGGAATTGTTTCTCACCCAAACCGTAAGAGAAACGCAATTTTTGTTTCTCAGCCAATTGCAAACCGTATTCTGACAATTTAGAACGGTTGTTTGGTCCGTGTTGACCTGGTACGTAGTTACGACGTGCCAATTCTTTACCTGTACCTGTCAATGACAAGCCAAGACGACGAGCTTGTTTCCAAGATGGTCCTGTATAACGTGACATTTGTTATGTCCTCCTAAAAATAAAAATTTCCGTCATTTCGTTTCTCTTTTATTACGTCGTTAAGTCGGTTTGGCATACCTCAGTATAGCCTGCACCTCCTTGCCTAGTACTAAAAGGAAACAAAAAAGACTTATTTGTAGGAAATAACGTTTTAAGCAAACCTGATTCGTGCAGGAGACCTTCATCGAAACAGCAACGATTACTCTTCTTGCTGACCTTCTGTTGACGAGCTTCATTTTGCCCTGCTGTTATTTCGCACAAAGATTAGTATAGCACAAAAAAAAGGCTCTGTAAAGCCTTTTTCATCCTTCTTATTGCATTTCTTCCAATAATTCGACCAATTTTTCCTTCTGCACCTGTCCTGCAAAGGAAACCTTGAGGGTTCCATCACTATTGATGAGGATATGGGTCGGAAATGCAGCAATGCCAAACTGTGTCATCGCCTGATCTTTGGTATCAAACAAGACAGGATAGGTCGCACCTAGCTCACTAGCCTTCTCTAAAATCTCAGCCTTGCTCACATCCTCAGGCTTGGTATTCTCAAACTCAGCATCCTCAGGTGACGTAATCGACAAAAAGACAAAATCTTCCTTATCCTTATACTCTTGATAAACCTCCTCCAATTCTGGGATTTCTCTTTGACAAGGACCACACCAGGTCGCCCAAACATTGATATAAATCTTCTTCCCCTTGTAATCTGCCAGATTGACATCATTTCCATCCTTATCCTTTAGGGAAAAATCTAGCGTGACAGGTTGATTGGCCTGCAAAGTTGAGTCCGTAGAAGACGGACTTACCAATGGTAACAAGGAACAAGCCGTCAACACAAAACAGGAAGCAAGTAAGCAAGCGACAATAGATAGCAACTTTTTCATAAACAAATCCTTTCTACCCTACTGGAAAAAACGAACAAGATGCTGGAAGAAACCTGTTAAAATACTCAAGCCAATCAAGAGCAATAGATAACCTGAAATACGCTTGGTCCAAGCCAAATAGTGCCGATTGTTCTTGAAGAAAGCCAACATTTTCTGAGAAAAAAAGGCAACCAAAATAAAGGGAAGAATAAAACCAAGACAATAAACCAACAGCAAGATACCGCTCAACCAGCCCTCCTGACTGCTAGCATAGATAAAGACAGAAGCCAGAATCGGACCGATACAAGGTGTCCATGAAAAGCTAAAGGTAAAGCCCATCAAAAAAGCTAAAAATGGAGTGACCTGTTTCCCCGCTTGATAGACCTTGTTTTTCGCAGAAAATTCACGCTCCAACATGGGAATATTGAACCAGCCCAACTGCAAAATCCCCATGAGAATAATCAGCAGACCACTGATGATTTGCAAGACTTGAGCATTGGCTTGTAAGACCCTACTCAGCAAACTAGAGGCAAAGCCTAATAAGAAGAAGGTCACAGCAATCCCAACCACAAAACTCAGCGTATTAACCAGGACATTCCTCTCCCCCTCTTTCCCTTCAGCTCCACCTGCCAACAAACCAATATAGATAGGGAGAATTGGCAGAACACAGGGAGAAAGAAAAGACAGAAGCCCCTCAGCAAACAGAGCCAAAAATGTAAACCATTGCAAGTCCATACAAACTCCTTTCTATCTCGCACACAAATGTTGTTGAAAACGCTTTTATGTACTAATATTGTAACACACTGCTTTATCTTAGTCAATATATAGTTTGGTTAAAACATACAAAAAAGCCTGCAAATACAGGCTCCCATTCCTAATCCAAATAATGAATCAAAATCTTTTCTGTCAAAATGTCTGAGTAAGTATAAGATTCCACAAAGGTATTGTTTGGATCTTCAAATTCAACGATAAAGAGAGACTGATAAACCTCCACAATACGCCCCTGCTTATTCTTCTCACGCTTACGACCATTTTCAAGGGTCAATTCAACAATTTGTCCCTCATGGTCTTTAATATCTTGTTTGATTTGCTTCATTTTAGCAACATCTGTAAATGCATCACTCATTCTCTATCCATCCTCTCTCTTGGAAATACTTGCAAATTTATTGTATTCTTTTTGGAACATGAGTTCCACGGTACCACGCGCACCGGAACGGTTTTTCTCGATGATGACTTCAACCGTATTGTTCGGAATGCCACCGTCTTCCTGCTCACCGCGCTCATAGTAATCATCACGATACAAGAAGGCAACGATATCCGCATCCTGCTCGATAGACCCAGACTCACGAATATCGGACAAGACGGGACGCTTGTCCTGACGTTGTTCCACACCACGCGACAACTGACTAAGCGCGATAACTGGCACTTTCAATTCCTTAGCCAAAATCTTCAACTGACGGGAGATCTCCGAAACCTCTTGTTGCCGGTTTTCACGACCTGTTCCTGTAATCAACTGAAGATAGTCAATCAAAATCAAGCCCAGATTTCCAGTCTCCTGAGCCAACTTGCGTGACCGCGAACGGATTTCTGTAATCTTGATACCAGGTGTATCATCAATGTAGATGCTTGCCCGAGCCAAATTAGCCTGAGCCACCATGTACTTGTTCCACTCTTCCTGTGTCAAATGACCCGTACGAATAGAACGCGAGTTAATGACCCCCTCAGAAGCGAGCATACGGTCAACCAAGCTCTCTGCACCCATCTCTAAAGAAAAGATGGCAACGGTCAAACCCAGTTTTGTACCAATATTTTGTGCAATATTGAGGGCAAAAGCTGTCTTACCAACCGCAGGACGAGCCGCAAGAATAATCAACTCTTCCTCATGCAGACCCGTTGTCATGGCATCAAGGGCAGGATAACCTGTCGCAATACCAGTAATATCCGAGGTCTGCTTGGCACGTGTCTCAAGGTTATCAAAGTTGATATTCAAGACATCATCAATCCGCTTGAAACCACTTCGACTGGCTCCCTCACTGACATCAATCAAGGCTTTTTCAGCATTGGCAATAATGTCATCTGAACCATCCGCACCCTCGTATGCCTGATTGACAGCATCTGTCAAACGAGCAATCAGTTTACGAAGATTGGATTTTTCCGCGACAATCTTGGCATAGAATTCCGCATTGGCTGCCGTCGGTACGGAACTAATGATTTCCGCCAAGTAAGCCAAACCACCGATATTTTCCAAATCACCATGGTTGACCAGATAGTTCCGCATGGTGGTCGCATCAATTGCTTCATTCTTATCAGAAAGGGCAATCATTGCCTTGAAAATCAGCTTATGGGCATGCTTGAAAAAATCCTCTGCCTCAATGTATTCACGAACAAAGACCAACTTGCCTTCATCCAGGAAAATTGCACCCAAGACCGATTGTTCAGCCAGAATATCCTGGGGCTGCACCCGCAATTCATCTAACTCTGCCAAGATTTCACCTCCTCACTGATGGTATTGATATAAATTAAGCCTCTTTAATGCTCAAGTTGATAACGCCTGTCACATCTTGATAGATTTTAACTGGAACATCAATCAAGCCAAGGGCACGAATTGGGTGGTCTAATTGAATATGGCGTTTGTCAATCTTGATACCAAATTGTTTTTCTAATTCCTCAGCAATCTTCTTGCTGGTAATAGAACCAAAGGTACGACCATCTGGACCAACTTTTTCAAAAAATTTCACTAATGTAGCTTCTTCTGCCAACTTAGCCTTGATAGCCTCTGCTTCGGCAACCATTTCTGCGTGTGCCTTGGCTTTAGACTTTTCTTGACCACGAAGGGCACTGATTGCTTGGTTTGTAGCTTCCTTAGCCAAATTTTTCTTAATCAAGAAGTTTTGGGCATAACCTGTTGGAACTTCCTTAATCTCACCCTTTTTACCTTGACCTTTAACATCTGCTAAAAAGATTACTTTCATATCTGTTCTCCTAATTTCCATTTATTTCTTCGCGGATTTTATCCGTCAACTTTTCACATACTTCTGCGATTGTCTGGTCATATACCTGAGCGGCAGCTAGGTTAAAGTGGCCACCTCCACCCATTTCTTCCATGATGCGTTGAACATTGATCTTACTATGACTCCTTGCAGAAATAGATACATACCCTTTGGTATTTCTTGTTATAACAAATACCGCCTCAATTCCTGCCATGTCCAATATTGTATTGGCAGCCTTGCTCGGAATAATATTATCGTATTCTTTAGTATCATCTGCACACGCAATAACAACATTGGACTCAATTCTCTGCCCACTTAAAATCAGTTCATTGATTTGACGATATTCCTCAAAATCTGTCGCAGCAATCTGCTGAATTTCCAAGCTATCGCTACCACGAGTCCGCAAGTAACTAGCCACATCAAAAGTACGACTGGTCACACGAGAGGTGAAATTTTTTGTATCAAGCATAATCCCAGCCATCAATAAACTAGATTGAATGCGATTAAGCTTATGGTGTTTGTCATTCTGGAATTGAATTAATTCCGTTACTAACTCACTCGCAGAACTAGCACCACTCTCTATATAAGTCAAAACTGCATTATTTGGGAAATCTGTATCGCGACGATGATGATCAACCACCACAACCTGGGTAAATTGTTCATAGAAATCCTTATCCAAAGTCAAGCCAATCTTTGAATGATCTACCATGATTAACAACGACTGGAAAGTGACCATCTTCATGGCTTCCTCAACCGTTAGCAAATTAGAACAATTTTCATCACTCAACTTCTTGATAGCACGTGCAATATCTGGTGCCATTTCATCTGGATTATACACCGTATAGGCATTGTTCATAATATTTTGAGCAAAGTACTGCATACCGACCGCGGATCCAAGCGCGTCCATATCTAAATTACGATGTCCCACCACAAAAACAGCATCAACCGATTTGAGTTTATCTGATACAGCAGTCATCATAGCACGAGTCCGCGTACGTGTTCGTTTAACGGAAGAAGCTGAGCCACCGCCAAAGAAAAGTGGCTGTTTACTCTCATCATTTTCCTTGACCACAACCTGGTCTCCACCACGAACCTCAGCCATATTGAGATTTTGGAGCGCAACCTGTCCGATTTGGTGATGATTTTCATTACCATACGCCAATCCCATACTCAAAGTCAAACCTAAATCTAACTTTTTAGCCTCCTCGCGGAACTTATCAATAACTGAAAACTTATTCTCTATCAATTTTTCCAACACAGCATAATCTGTAAAGAAATAGAATCGATCCATTGTGCCGCGTCGGTAGTAGATACCGTAATCATGGCAAAATTCCGAAACAAATTGAGCCAAGAAGGAATTGACTTGGCTAATTTGAGAATCAGTTACAGCATCCTCAAGCTCATCATAGTTATCAACTGAAATAATCCCTATAACAGGACGGCTTCCGATCAAACTATTTGTCGCCGAATACTCTGTTGACGCATCAAAAAAGTAAAATAACCCTTGATCAAAATCAACGTTAACAGCATATCTCTTGCCTGAAAAGTTCGCATAAATTCGCTCCTCATCCAGACCAACGTCAATAATTTCACGTAGTTTTTTTTGATCAAACTCACCATTTTCTTGAGCAAAAATCAGCTCAGCAAAAGGATTAAACCATTCTACCTGATTACTATCTGGTCGAACTTTGATAACTCCCACTGGCATTTTATCCAAGAGCATCATCAAACCAGAATTAGCCTGATTATTGAGATATTCAATCTGTTCTAGCTCACTAAATTCATAAGAATGTTTTTGATAAATAAACAGCGCAATCAACACCAATAGGCTGATGAGTAGCGCAAAAACTGTACTGGCACCAATTGGAAAAAGTCGGTGGACAAGAGCCACCAACCCAAATAAAATGACACCTATCATGACAAAGTGAATTGTCGAAAATCGAAATCTTTTCATCACTAACCTCTGCCTGCCATTCTACCATAAATTCAGTAAAAAAGCTACTTTTCACATGATTTTAAAGTAGTTGACATATAGCTGACATACAGCGAAAAGAACAGCCTTAGTGACTGTCCTTTGATTTGTTTTTAGAAATGGAACGACTGCGTCCTTCCAAGTAAACCATAAGAATGGATATATCCGCTGGATTGACACCGGAAATCCGACTAGCCTGACCAATGGTTTCTGGTGAAATCAGCTTGAATTTCTGACGAGCCTCGGTCGCAATAGAGTCAATATCATCCCAGTCAATATCGGCCGGAATGCGTTTTTCTTCCATGCGTTTCATCTTCTCCACCTGATCCAAGGCCTTGGCAATGTAGCCCTCGTACTTGACCTCTGTTTCAATCAATTCAATGGTCTTAGCATCCAAGTCCTCTGCCGCAGGACCGATAAAGGCTACCGCATCTGCATAAGTCACATCTGGACGACGCATGAATTCCTTGGCGGTAAGGGCATCCGTCAGAGGCTTGAAGCCCATGGCAACGACTTTTTCGTTGGTTTCCTTGATTGGCTTGAGTTTGATAGACTCCAAGCGTTTCATTTCATTGTCAAACTGGTTTTTATGGATTTGGAAGACCTGCCAGCGTTCATCATCTACCAAGCCAACCTGACGACCGATTTCCGTCAAACGCATATCGGCATTGTCATGACGCAGAATCAAGCGGTATTCTGCCCGACTGGTCAAGAGTCGGTAAGGCTCCACCGTTCCCTTGGTCACTAGGTCATCAATCATGACACCAATGTAGCCGTCGCTTCGTTTCAAAATCAACTCAGGCTTACCCTGTACCTTAAGAGCGGCATTGATCCCAGCGATAATTCCCTGACCTGCCGCTTCTTCATAACCCGATGTCCCGTTGGTCTGACCTGCTGTAAAGAGCCCAGAAATCTTCTTGGTTTCAAGCGTCGCCCGCAACTGATGAGGCATAACCATATCGTACTCAATGGCATAGCCAGTCCGCATCATCTGAGCATTTTCCAAGCCTTTAATGGAGTGGATCAAGTCCTGCTGCACATCTTCTGGCAGACTGGTTGACAGCCCTTGAACATAGATTTCATCGGTATTGCGACCTTCTGGCTCTAGGAAAAGCTGGTGGCGTTCCTTGTCGGCAAAACGAACAATCTTGTCCTCAATAGACGGACAATAACGGGGACCAATCCCTTTGACAATCCCTGAAAACATAGGTGCCCGATGAAGATTACTATTGATAATCTCATGGCTGGTCGCGTTAGTATAGGTCAACCAGCAAGGAATTTGGTCCTGCAAATAGTCCTCATCCTTGGACAAGAATGAAAAGTGATTTGGCTTTTCATCGCCTGGCTGAATCTCAGTTTCTTCGTAGTTAATAGTGCGAGCATTGACACGCGGTGGCGTCCCTGTCTTGAAACGACCGATTTCAAGGCCCAATTCTTTCAGATTATCCGCCAGCGTGATAGAAGCTAGGCTATTGTTAGGACCTGACGAATACTTGAGGTCACCGATGATAATCTCACCACGCAAGGCTGTACCTGTCGTCACCACAACTGCCTTGGCTGAGAATTTCTGGTTGGTAGCCGTGCGGACACCGATAACCTTGCCATCTTCCACCAAAATCTCATCAATCATGGTTTGACGCAGGGTAAGATTTTCCTGACGCTCCACCGTCCGCTTCATCTCCGCTGCGTACTCTGCCTTGTCCGCCTGAGCCCGCAAAGCACGAACAGCTGGCCCCTTGCCCATATTGAGCATCTTCATCTGGATATAGGTCTTGTCAATGTTGCGACCCATTTCGCCACCCAGGGCATCGATTTCCCTTACCACAATCCCCTTGGCAGAACCACCAATGGAGGGATTACATGGCATAAAGGCCACCATGTCCAAGTTAATCGTCGCAAGCAAGGTCTTACAGCCCATCCGGCTGGCTGCCAATCCTGCTTCTACACCCGCGTGCCCCGCACCGATCACGATGACATCGTAGTTTTCTGCAAATGTGTGTGTCATTTTTATTTCTCCTTTATGTTCATGATGTGTTTGACTTGCCCATTCCAGTTTGGCAATTCTTGAGCCAGAAAGGCTGGCACGATATCTAGGTTGACAAGTCTGTCAAGTTCAATCCATTCACAAGCTTGTTTCAAGTTATCTTCAATCATCTCCTTAGGCACTTCTCCAATGGGCTCAACGATGAAATGAAACTCGATATTGTGAAAATCTATATCTTCATGTGTAAACTGATTTTCAACGACAAAGGCTAGCTGGTTGACACGGATGTCAACCCCTAATTCTTCTTTGACTTCCCGAACAACCGCATCTTGTGCAGTTTCGTTGACTGCAATCGCACCGCCAATGGTATAATAACGCCCCTTAGAGTCCTTGGTGAGAAATATTTTTCCGTCTTTTATAAGCAATGCAGTGGCACGAACACCGAAGACCTGATTGTCAATTCTGGTCCTAAAATCCATTCTTCCTTCTCTTTTCTAAAATTTCATTTAGATAGGCTAGTTTTCCCAATTAATAAAATGCTGCAACTGTCCCTTCCAGCCAGCTAGCTCCGTCTTGAGAAAGGCAGGGTTAAGGTCAAGATTTTTCAAGTCTGTAAAAGCAATCCACTCACACTGGCGGATAGAATCACCTTCTTCCAGATAGGTAACTGGCTCAGACAGTGGGGTAACAAGGTAAAGAAATTCAATCTGATGATAGGATTTCTCCTGCAAGATAAACTGATTTTCAACAATGAAAGCCAGCGGTCCAACCTCCACATCAATTCCAAGTTCTTCTTGCATTTCCCGTTGCACAGCCTCTTGGGTTGTTTCGCCCAGCTGAATAGCACCCCCCAAGGTATAGTAGTTCCCCTCTGGTGCCCTTACAAGAAATAGTTTTTCATCTTTTACTAACAATCCTGTCGCACGAACACCAAAGGACTGATTGCCTATCACTGTCCGAAAGTCCATCTTCTCTCCTCAATAGCAAAAAATAGCCAAAACTCTCGAAAACCGCAGGACAAAAAAGCCTACAATTCCCATGAGCTTTGACCATCATAGTTCTTGTTAGAAATATTGTATCAAATTGTCCTGACAAGTCAAGTTAAACAATCTTTACACGACTGTCAACTAAATATACTGACAAGCCACCCCATCCTTGTAGGCCATGTCGATCATGCCACCGCCCAGACACTCTTGACCATCGTAGAAAACAACGGCTTGACCTGGTGTGATTGCTCGTTGTGGCTCTGCAAAAACAACCTCTGCCTTGTCGCCTTTTACCTTGACAGTTACTTGACTGTCTGGTTGACGGTACCGGAATTTAGCTGTGCATTCTAGCGTGAATTCTTCAGGCATATCACGTGTAAAGTGCACTTGACTGGCCTGTAAAGAAGTTGACATCAAGGACTCATGATAGAAGCCCTGTCCGACATAGAGGATATTTTGGGACAGATCTTTTCCGACAACAAACCAAGGCTCATTATCCCCACCGATTTGTCCTCCGATACCAAGCCCGCCCCGCTGGCCGATAGTATAATACATGAGGCCTGTGTGTTCTCCCATATCACGACCGTCAACTGTCATCATCCGACCGGGCTGGGCTGGCAAATACTGCCCCAAAAATTCTTTGAAGTTCTTTTCACCGATAAAGCAGATGCCTGTCGAGTCTTTCTTTTTAGCGGTCGCCAAGCCTGCTCGCTCTGCTATTTCCCTTACCTGAGGCTTTTGTAAATGGCCAAGCGGAAACATGGTTTTCTGCAGTTGTTCCTGTGAGAGTTGGCTAAGGAAATAGGTCTGGTCCTTGCCATTGTCTGCCCCACGTAGCATATGGACGGTGCCGTCCTCGTCGCGTGACACCTGAGCGTAGTGGCCCGTCGCCACATAGTCCGCCCCCAAGTTCATAGCGTAGTCCAAGAAGGCCTTGAACTTGATTTCCTTGTTACACATGACATCTGGATTGGGGGTGCGGCCAGCCCGATACTCTGCTAGGAAATACTCAAAAACGCGGTCCCAATACTCTTTTTCAAAGTTGACAGAGTAGTAAGGAATGCCGATTTGGTCTGCCACTGCAGCCACATCCTTATAGTCTTCTGTTGCTGTACAGAAGCCATTTTCGTCCGTGTCGTCCCAGTTTTTCATGAAGATACCAATAACATCGTAGCCCTGCTCCTTGAGCAAGAGGGCCGTAACCGATGAATCAACACCGCCACTCATACCGACAACAACACGGGTTTTAGAATTGTCAGTTGACATAATCTTCTCCCATCTTTTCGTAGAAATAACGATTTGAAGGTCGTATTTCAAAATTTTTTCCAAAAAACGATTTGAAGGTCGATTTTGAACAACTTGTATTATACCATACAAAAGGGAGAAGCTACAGGAATTTGGTATTGAAACCCCATTCATCTTAGCATATTCCTTGACAGGATAATTTGATATAATATACCTAAGAATGAAAAGCGAGGAAAGCTATGACAAACTTAAAATTTCAATCGGTTTTTGATATTATTGGACCGGTTATGATTGGACCGTCTTCTAGTCACACAGCTGGTGCGGTTCGCATTGGAAAAATTGTGTCTTCCATCTTCGGCGATGAGCCGACCGAGGTGGAATTTCAACTTTACAACTCCTTTGCAAAGACCTATCGTGGTCACGGTACGGATGTAGCCTTGGTAGCAGGTATTCTGGGCATGGATACGGATGATCCCCGCATTCCTGACTCTCTTGATATTGCAAGAGAACGAGGCATTAAGGTTTATTGGCGTGTCAACAAGGACAGCAATACCCCACATCCCAATACCACCAGAATCATCATAAAAAACGATAAAAAATCCATCTCAGCCACTGGCGTTTCCATCGGTGGGGGAAATATTCAAGTAACAGAACTCAACGGTTTTTCTGTCAATCTCAATATGAATACGCCGACTATTATCATTGTTCACCAGGATGTCCCAGGTATGATTGCAAAGGTGACAGATGTCCTGTCAAAATACAATATCAACATTGCCCAAATGAACGTGACACGTGAACAAGCTGGCGAAAAAGCCATTATGATTATCGAAGTGGATGCTCGCCAATGTGAAAATTCGATTGCAGAAATTGAAAAAATTCCCCACTTGCACAATGTCACCTTCTTCAACTAGAAAGAGGAAACCATGTTTTATACAATTGAAGAATTGGTTCAGCAAGCCAATGATTTTTCTGGCAATGTAGCTGAACTCATGATCGCTACTGAAATTGAATTAACTGGACGCAGCCGCGAAGAAATATTGACAATTATGTCAAGAAACTTGACAGTTATGAAAGCCTCCATCGTAGATGGACTGACTGAAAGCAAATCCGTATCTGGTTTAACAGGAGGTGATGCTGCCAAGTTAGATGCCTACATTAAGAGTGGTAAGACTCTGTCGGACTCTTCTATCTTGTCCGCTGCAAGAAACGCCATGGCTGTCAACGAATTGAATGCCAAAATGGGCTTGGTCTGCGCCACTCCTACAGCAGGATCTGCTGGTTGCTTACCTGCTGTGCTTGGCGTTGCCATTGACAAGTTAAACTTGACAGAAGACCAACAACTTGACTTCCTCTTTACAGCAGGAGCCTTTGGTCTGGTCATTGCCAACAATGCCTCTATATCAGGTGCAGAAGGAGGCTGTCAGGCAGAAGTCGGATCTGCCTCTGCTATGTCTGCCGCAGCCCTGACACTTGCAGCAGGGGGAACTCCCTATCAAGCTAGCCAAGCCATCTGCTTTGTCATTAAAAATATGCTGGGTCTGATTTGCGATCCGGTTGCAGGTCTGGTAGAAGTTCCTTGTGTCAAACGTAATGCAATGGGAGCCAGCTACGCCATGGTAGCTGCCGATATGGCTCTAGCAGGCATCGAATCCAAAATTCCAGCAGATGAAGTCATCAATGCCATGTACCAAGTTGGTTCAGCTCTACCAACTGCCTTCCGTGAAACTGCTGAAGGTGGCCTTGCAGCTACACCGACGGGTCGTCGCCTTGCTCAAGAAATTTTTGGAGAAGATTGACAATAGTGTAAACCAAAAAGGACCTTAACGGTCCTTTCAGATTGAAGAAAAAGTCCATTTTGGACAATTTTCTTCAATCTTTTTTTATGTTGAAAATAAAAAAAACTCTCAGAAGCGCCGAAATATCAATGTTTCTAAGAGTTTAATGACTTGCTATCTTTCGTAAACTTCTTCAATTTTTTATATTTTTAGGAGTTTGTCTACGTTCTGAAAGGACCTCAACGGTCCCTTTTCTTATTGTTTCGTGAATGTTAGTTTCTCTAAGGTTGTATCATTGGTATCAATTTCTGTCAAAGTAAGAGTTGGACCATTCAAGGTATAACTATCTGCTTCGCCATCAATGTAGGCAAGTTTTTTATCTAAATCAAAGATAACTTGTTCAATATCTTGATCTCCATCTTTGTCAACTTCTGTCAAGGTTTCCTGATTCCCTTTTACAGTCAACGTGTAGGAGTCATTTCCAGATGTTGCTGTATAAGTACCATCTAGCTCAGAGGTGTCAACTAACTTTACACCGTAACTTGTTGCGAGTTGACTAGCAGAAGTTGTATTTACTGATGAGGTTGATGATGCATTAGCTTGTGCTATTACCTGTTGGTTGTTATCATCTGCAATTCCAACTTGTCGCTCAATTTGATTTCCTAATGCCTCTAGTTTATTTTCATAGACTTCTGCTACGACAAAGCCAGCCGTCACAAGTGCCAAGGCACCTACTGACAATAAGATAATCGATTTCTTACTCATGCCTGTAACCTTCTGTTTGACTGATTCCCAGACACCTGTTTTCTTATTTTCTGCCACTTCAATAATTTCTTGTTGTTGATTGTTATTTTCCATTTTGTCCTCTTTTTAACTTGTTTTCTTCAGCTCTTGCTGATAAGTCTATTATAGAGGATAGGTTTTAACACTTTAGAGAAACTTTCTAAACAAATTCTAAACACTTATAAATTAATCATTAAGACGATAGCCTGCTCCCCAGATAGTCTCAATCAAATCCGCTCCCAATTTATCTCACGCCAAACGCATGAAGAAAAATTCGTTTTCAGAAAGCGAAAATCATAACCAAAGATCAATCAAAGTAGTACACTAGAATAGAGGTGAACTACAATGATTGATTTTCTTTTATCCATAGAAGAGCACAAAGAAGAATACGATAGCCGTCAAGCTTGGAAAATTCGCTATCCCTTATCGACCATTCTGTTTCTCGTTTTTGCTTGTCAATTGGCAGGGATTGAAACATGGAAAGAGATGGAAGATTTCATCGAAATGAACGAATCTGTCTTGGGAGAGTACGTTGATTTGAGTGCTGGTTGTCCTTCTCATGATACCTTGGAACGTGTTGTGAGTATGGTCAATCCAGATTTCTTAAAGGAACTGAAGCTGTCCTTCGAAGCTAGTTCGGAAACAACTAATTTTTCAAAATTAATCGCTGTTGATGGTAAAACGATTCGGGGGAACCGAGGAAAACACCAATCTCCGACTCATATTGTTACTGCCTATGATGGGGGCAATCGGATTAGCCTTAGTCAGGTAGCTGTTGAGGATAAAATCAATGAAATTACTGCCATTCCTCGCCTCTTGCGTCAGCTAGACCTTCGTAAGAGTGTTGTCACGATTGATGCCATGGGAACCCAGACGGACATTGCGGACGTGATTATAGGAGGTAAGGGTGATTACTGCTTGGCAGTCAAAGGAAATCAAGGTACTCTCCATGAGGATATTGACCTTTATTTTAGTGATGCCAAATTGTTATCTCAGTTGACAAAGAAAGGCTGTCATTATCAGACCATTGAAAAGGCACGTAGTCAGATTGAGGTGAGGGACTACTGGGTTTCTCACGATGTGAAATGGCTGAGCCAACGACACCCAAAATGGAAAAAACTTCGTGGGATTGGGATGACTAAGAATACCATTGATAAAGATGGCGTCATTACGGAAGAAGTTCGTTATTTTATCCTCAGTTTCAAGGGTGATGTACAGACTTTTTCACAGGTAGTTCGCGGTCATTGGTCAGTTGAGAGCCTGCATTGGTTGTTAGATGTGGTTTACCGAGAAGATAAGAACCAGACCTTAGATAAACGAGCGGCCTTTAATTTGAACGCTATTCGTAAAGTTTGTCTTTATCTTTTACAAACTATGACATTCCCTAAGGAAAAGCTGAGTTACCGCCGCAAACAACGCTATATTTCTGTCCATTTGGAGCATTATTTGCCACAATTATTTGGAAATCGAGGATAAGGTGCTTGTACAAAGGTAGATACCAAGTTTAAAGCAGTTATTTCCGGGGACAAAAGGAGAGGAGAAATTTTTTATGCGTATGGCGTGAATTTATCTCGGAGTCGATTGACATGAACAGCAACTGTCGCACTATCTCCAACATAGTCATATCCCCAAATGGTTTCAAATAAGTGATCTTTAGAGAATACTCGGTTAGGGTGTTTTGCTAGATAAACCAGCAATTCAAATTCACGATTAGGCAATTTGATTTCCTGACCATCCAAAGTCACTTTCCAATTATCCAAGAAAATAGTCATATTCCCAACTGTTAATTCATTATGATCATTATCCTTTTGAAAACGCTGGTAGCGAGCCAAATGAGCCTTTACACGCGCTACCAACTCCATGGGATCAAAAGGTTTGCTGATGTAATCATCCGCTCCCAAGCCTAGCCCTCTCACCACGCCCATGGTTTCTTGCTTGGATGTAACCATCAAAATAGGGAAGTCCACCTTATCCCGTAAATCACGACAAAGATCGTAGCCAGTTTTATTTGGGAGCATGACATCCAGCATTAAAAGAGCATAATCCTCTTTTTTGAGTTGGTCCTCTACAAGACCACCGTCATGTACCAAATCTACTTGGTAGCCCTGCATTTCCAGATAATCTCGCTCCAAATAAGCAATCTCTACATCGTCTTCTGCGATTAAAATCCGTGTCATTTCATATCCTTTCTAGGTAATCTGAAGATAAATCGAAGTCCTGGAGTTGCCTCAACAGACACTCGACCTCCCAAGCGTTCGATAATATTTTTTACAATCGCTAACCCCAGACCATGGCCTTCTACTTGCTGTCTGGTATCGTCTGCCCTGTAAAATTCTTCAAAAATCAAGTCAAGTCTATTCTTTTCTACACCTTTTCCGTTATCTGTAAAAGTCCAAACAACTTCTTGCTCTTGCATTTGTCCAGTAATACTGATTATCAGGGGCTTTACAGCGGCATATTTTCGTGCATTGTCCACCAGATTATCTAGAATTCTACGAAATTGAATTGGGTCAATCTCAACTGGTAATCCATCCGATACTTCCAAACTAAACCGAATGTCCTCATCTACTAATTCCTCAGTTTTCTCGCTTACATAGGACTGTAAAAAGATAGCCAAATCAAGCTGGACTTTATCAAATGGCATTTTATCTGTCTGCAATTGTGAAAAAGCAAATAATTTTTCCAGTAATTTCTCCATCACCTGAGATTTTTGATAGATAACAGTCAAATACTGATTACGTTTTTCATCCGTATTGGCAATACCATCCAAAATTCCCTTGGCATAACCTTTGATAGAAGTCAAGGGAGTCCGCAAATCATGCGAAATATCTGCGACCATCTGGGTTCGATTTTGTTCATACAGTTGATTTTTCTCACGGGCATCTAACAAAGAAGTCTGCATTTGATTGAACCCTTGGGTCAATTCTTCAAATTCCGTATCTCCCTGATAGGTCAAAGACACTGTATAATCTCCCTGCTGGATACGCTCTACACCGCTATGCAATTCATCCAAAGGCCGCATAACAACACCTAAGAGACGGTGAGTAAAGAAGAAATTAAGCACCACTATGATGACAATACCTGCCCCACCAACCAAGAAAAGTTGCAAAAGAAAGGCTTGAAATTCCTGACTTTCCTGTTGTTCTTCCATATCCTCTAGCAAGGCATATAAATAATAAACTTGCCCATCCGTGGCGAGTTTACGGCTAATCACAATTTCTCCATCTACATAGGAGGTGTGAGTGGTTGATGATACTGTCACTCCCAGTATCTCATCCGCATCATCTTTCAGATTTGAAAAGACAGTCTCACCATTACTTTCTACATAGAGTCGTGCATCATTCGATGCTAACTCATCTGCCAATACTGCAAAATCTGATCCCGAAAACTTTTCCAAACTCTGTTGACTACTTGCTGTCTTCTGACTGGTGGATTGCCATGTTTCTTGGTTACGATAAATGCTATTAACCACATAAACACTTACCCCCAGCATAGCAACCAAGGAAAAAATAAGCATAATCATATTTAATCGAAAAATTCGTTTTTGTAATTTCATAGTTCTTCTTTTCTAGTCAATTTTTTCACAATTATAAACAAAACAACCCTATCTGTAAAGCTAGACAACTTTCAACAATAGAAAAAAGTCTAGCATCGTGCTAGACCTCTTCTAATTTATCTTAGTACCAACCATTTACCAACCAGAAAGCCTTGGCTGCAGACCATGAACCATAGCGACTAGCAACATAAGCATCTGCTACACGCTCCTGGTTTTCTGGTGAGTAGTCACCATTCAAGTAAGTATTTGTCAACTGGTAACGACCAATGTAGATACCGTTACGGGCATCATAGCTACCGCTTGATTCCTTCATTGCAATCCATTCTTTTGCTGCTGCATCTTCAGCACTCAAGTTTGAAGAATAGGTGCTAGTTGTTGCTGTTGCAGTAGAAGTTGATGTTGATTGAGTTTGTTCAACTGAACTCTCTACTGCCTTCACTGTCACATCACCCAATTCGATAACTTGACCGACATGGATAAAATCCAAGTTGGTAATCTTATTCTGCTCTGCTAATTTTTCAACAGTAGTATTGTGTGTCTCAGCAATTTCAGACAGAGTATCACCAGACTTTACAGTATAGGTTTCTGCACTGACTACACCCGCAGTCAAAAGGGAGATTCCCGCTACCAAACCAGCAATAGTTGTTTTTAAGTTTTTCTTTAATGTAATGTTCATAATAGTCACATTCCTTTCTGTCATGTGTCTATCATACCCTCTAACTATTACTTAGACTTTGTGAAATTGTTACAAATATTACAGACAAATTGAGATTAGACGATAAAAACGCTATTTCTAGCGTTTTTTACTCATTTTTTCAATATAAATAAGAGTCCAGCTAAAGCTAACATAACTAAAATTGCTAACGTATCTGCTAACTTCCATTCCAAAATCCGATACTTTGTTCTCCCATCGCCGCCCTGATACCCACGCGCCTCCATCGCCGTTGCAAGAGCATCTGCCCTCTTAAAACTTGATGCGAATAACGGAATCAAAATAGGAATAACTGACTTTACCTTCTGAATAAGATTTCCCTCATTAAAGTCCACTCCACGAGCTCTCTGAGCATTCATAATCCGAGTGGTATCATCCATCAAGGTCGGTACAAAACGCAAGCTCATGGACAACATCAAACCAATTTCATGCACAGGAACTTTAAATTTCTTCAAAGGTGCAAGCCCCGACTCAATACCATCAGCCAAGCTAAGCGGTGTCGTCGTCAAGGTCAATAGGGTTGAGAAGAAAATAATCAAAACAAAGCGAACAAAAATAATCGCCGCCTGTTGCAACCCTTCTACAGATAATTTAAAAATCCAAAATTCCCATAGAATGGTCGCTCCAGGTGTAAAGAAAACCTGGAAGAAAGTTGTAAATAGAATAATTCCTATCATCGGTTTCAAACCATTAATAAAAAATGATAAGCGAATACGAGATAAAACAACCATTCCTAAAACAAATGCTATCAACAAGGCATTGGTGACCAAATTATTGGCCCAAAAAATCATCAATAGAAATCCAAACATTGCTAAAAGCTTACTTCTTGGATCCAAGCGATGAATAATTGAATCCCCAGGAATATAGCGACCTAAAATCAATTTATCCATGTGTCACCATCCCCGTAAATTCTTCAATTGTAATAGGAAGACGTTCAAATACAAAGCCTCTTCTCTCCAAATTAGCTGCAAACTTAGTAATCTTAGGCACTCCCAACTGAATACTCTCTAAAAAATCTACCTCTTGAAAAATATCAACTGGTTTACCAGAACGGACCAGCTTTCCCTTTTCCATAATGTAAACAAAATCAGCATAGTTAGCCACATCGTCCATCAAATGAGTTACCAAAACGATTGTCATGCCTGATTCATGAAGCTTTTTGAAAATATCCATCAATTCCTGACGACCCGCAGGATCCAATCCAGCTGTTGGTTCATCCAAAACTAAGATACTTGGTTCCATTGCCAGAATCCCAGCAATAGCTACCCGACGCATTTGACCACCAGATAGTTCAAAAGGACTACGCTCAAACAAGCTTTCATCAATTCCAACCAAGGCCAACTTTTCACGCGCAATCGTTTCAGCCTCTTCCTGAGAAACTCCGAAATTTTGTGGACCAAAAGCAACATCTTTCAAGACCGTTTCATCAAACACTTGACTTTCAGGAAATTGGAACACCAGCCCCACTTTCTTCCTTACTTGCTTAATATCCTTATTTTCAGACGTCGCTGTAATCACAACATCATCAATGACTACTCTTCCTTCTGTTGGTACATTTAATCCATTCAAGAGTTGTAAAATTGTTGATTTGCCCGACCCCGTATGCCCAATAAGGGCCGTGTAAGAGCCATCAACAATCTCCAAATCCACACCAAAAAGCGCATGCCCCTCAAAAGGAGTACCAGCTTGATAGGTATAGCTTACTTCTTGGAGATCAATTCCCATAAAGTTTCCTCTAATTCTTCCTCTGTAAAATAGCGGAGCGGTAAATCAAGTCCAGTCTGGCGCAAAGATGAAGCCAGTTCTGTCGTAAATGGTCTATCCAAGTCTAAATCTACCAAATCTTCTCGCATAAATAGTTCATTTGGAGTGCTAATTGATTCAACCTGTCCATTTTTCATCACGATAACTCGGTCACTCAATGCAACCTCATCCAAATCATGTGTTATAGAGATAACCGTCATACCATGACGCTCCTTAATTTCACGGACAATCTTAATCAAGTCGAGACGACCTTCTGGATCCAACATAGACGTAGCCTCATCCAAAATAATAATTTTTGGACGCAAGGCAACCACTCCAGCAATCGCCACCCTCTGCTTCTGACCACCAGATAAACGAGCAGGCTCACGTGTTTTAAAATCAGTCATTCCAACCAATTCCAAAGCTTCGTCAACTCGACTACGCATCTCCTCCAAAGGGATTCCCTGGTTCTCTAAACCAAATGCAACATCATCTTCAACTGTGGCACCCACAAATTGGTTATCTGGATTTTGAAAAACCATACCAATCAAGCGTCGCTTATCCCATACATTATCAATGGTTAAGGCATCACCGTCAATATAAATATCACCTGATTCAGCTTCCAACAAACCATCAATCAAACGAACGGTTGTTGATTTACCCGAACCATTATGTCCAATAATAGACAACCATTCTCCCTGTTTCGCGTGAAACGAAACATCGTTTAGAGTGTAATGTTCATCCTCTTGATTGTATTTATAGGTAAGATTTTTTACTTCAATAATATTATTCATCATTTAAATGTATCTTTAAACAAGAAAGATGCACCCTTGAAATAATCATAACCTGAATATAGGGTGAAGAAAAGTGCAATATAGAGTGTTATTTGCCCCACGACGTTCCAGTGTAAGAGCAGGAAAATAACTGCAAACATCTGTGAAAATGTTTTGATTTTTCCTGGCATAGCCGCAGCTAGAACTGTTCCTCCATTTTCAACCAGTAGCAAACGAAGGCCAGTCACTGCCAATTCACGACAGATAATGATCGCAACCACCCAAGCTGGAGCAAAACCAAGTTCCACCAACATAATGAAGGCAGACATGACCAAGATCTTATCTGCCATCGGATCAGCAAACTTACCAAAGTTTGTTACAACCTGCCATTTACGAGCCAAGTAGCCGTCTAGATAATCCGTAATACTAGCTAATGCAAAAATAAGTGCTGCCAACACATGACTAATTGTTGAATCCCAAACGGTCAGTAACAAGATAAAAATTGGGATTACCAAAATCCTACCTATCGTCAATGCATTGGGAATATTTTCTTTTTTCATATAAAACCTTTATTGTTCAAAATTTATTGTAATTGAGCCTGTATCGGCTGTCAGAGCTGATATATCTAACTTTTGGGCACCTACACTTACCTCTACTCCTTTGACAACACCAAGAACAAGTGTAGTAGAAGTCACTCCTTCTTCAATAGTAGTAGTTACTGTTGGATTATCAGGTGTTAGTGTAACGCCCCCCTCTAACAAGGTGTCAGAAAGGCTGATCCAACTCGTTGTATTTTTTGCTGTTACAGTTACTTCTACTGGATAAGTCACTGTTTTAAGGGTCGCAACAATGTTAGAACCTGAGCCTGAAATAGTCACATTTTCTGTAGCGGAAATACTTGAACTCGTTGAATTTGACTGCGCCTGCTCAGTAGAACTCGTCTCTGTGCCACTACTTGCTTCAGATACAGATTGCTCAACTATACTATATGACGTTGTAGTAGGCGTAATAGATGCTCTATTTTGGAGCCTGCTATGAACAATATAAGTCACAAAAATAATTATCAAACCCGTCGCAAGTAATAAGTAAATCAACGGAAGATAAGAGTTCTTTTTACGTTTACGAACCTTATAGCTTCTTTTCAATTCTGAAGATCGGAATTCTTCTTCTCCATCTTCATAATATTTCACTAAACTATTGGTCTCGTAAGCATCCAGTAGGACATCTGCATCTAATTCCAAAGCCTCAGCATATGCTTTTAAAATAGAATGAACATCATCTGAGTTTGCAATAAAATCAAAATCATTGTACTCAAGTGCCTGCAAATATTTAGCTTGGATTTTTGTTATCCGTTGCAAATCAACGAATGTCCAACCCCGTCCTTCTCTAGCTGTTCTAAGTACTTCCCCTATACTCTTTTGTCTCATAATACCCTCTCTCTATCGCTCATCATGTACAGTATACTATTCTAACAAAATTCCAAGGAAATTTCGACGGGTTGCGCCCACTTATTTTGGAAAAATCGTGAAATCTGTCATATCACAGTAATCAATAAAGCGACGACCTGCCTCTCTGATGTCATCTAACTGAAGACTTTGTATCATTTGAGGTATATCAAAAACATTTTCATATTCTGAATACTGAGAAACAAAGTGACTAGCTGTAAACTCAAGAGAATTTAAGCTACGAATAAAATCTCCATACATCTCGTTTTTCAACAATTGTAAATGATCCTCTGTCACATCTGCATCATCCTCAAATTTCCTAAGTGCTTTCATCAGTATACTAGAAAGCGTAATGGGTTCTTGAGTATCTCCCGAGATAATCAAATAGTGGTACTCAGGTGTAACCTCTAATTGGAACTGGAAAGAAGAATCAATTTTTCCCTGTTCGTATAACTGTTGGTATCGTTTTGAAGTCCAACCAAACAACATGGCAAATAAAAATTGTAAACTGAGCCGATATTTCTGAATAGTCTCCCTATCAACCTCGTCATTTCCCCGTAGACCAACAGCCAATTTGGGGGTAGATACTTCAAATTGTTCTGAGAGATGCTCCTTTATCGGCAACTTTTGGACACCTGCCAATTCAAACGACTGAGCTGGATTATCCATCTGAGCTACTTGATAACTTGAAATTTGTTTCCAAACTGCCTCTAAATCAAAATTACCAATAACGAATAAATTCATGTTACTTGGATGATAAAACACATCAAAATTCTCATGTAAATCATCCGCAGTAATTGCAGCAATTGATTCAACTGTCCCTGCTATATCATAGGCCAAAGGACTTTCTGGATAAAGCGATGATAAAATTCCCGTAAACAAGCGATAATCTGCATCATCTTGATACATCTCTATTTCTTGTTCAATAATCCCCTGTTCTCTTTCTACATTGTCTTCTGTAAAATACGGTTCTCGAACAAAAGATTGTAAAAGTGATAGAGACTCCAATACTTTCTGAGTCGTTGAAAATAAGTAACTAGTCTGTCTAAAACTGGTATAAGCATTTGCGCTTGCTCCCAATTTAGCAAACTCATTCATAATATCCTCTTCATTCTCAGTTTCAAACAGCTTATGTTCTAAAAAGTGTGCAATCCCTGCAGGATAAACAACACTATTACCATTAGCCAGTGTAAATCGAGTATGAATACCCCCAAAATTGGTCGTTAGAATTCCATATGTCTCATGGAAATCTTCTTTAGGAAGTAAAACAACTGTCAACCCATTGTCAACTTTCCCATAAAAGACAGATTCTTTCATGTAAGGATACTTCTTCTCAATTAACTTCATTCTTCTGTCCCCTCCATAAAGTAAACAGCCTGTAAATTAATCATCTGTCCTACTCGAATGACATCGTCTATTGATACAGATTTGATAGCCTCAATCCAATCTAGCCAACTTAAATTTCTATTTCCTAAGGTAACTTGATTATATACTTGTTCTATCAAATTATTCTGCCTATCCTGAGCCAAGGTTGCCGAATGAATCAACATGTTTTTTGTCAACTCTAATTCTTCTTCTGTAAATTTACCACATTTTAAATCAAGTAGTTGTTTACTAATTAACTTCATTACCCTGAGTCTATTTTCGCGGCTAATTCCAGCATAGACCTTCAGCATTCCTGAAAAAATAGAGACCTGACTTCCAATTGTATAGGCCAAACTTTCTTTCTCACGAACATTCATAAATAACTTCGAATGGGAGAAAGCACCTAGTAGACCATTAAATACCATCAAAGCCGGATAGTTTACATTGTTGTAAACTACCTGTAAATGATATGCCAATTCCAAAATGGACTGCCTTGCCTGTTTACGCTCAATTTTTTCTTGCGTGATGTTTGAGTATTCCTGATGATATTCTAACTCTAATTTTGGATTTCTATAAGTAAAACCAAAATCTTCAAGTTTTCTTTTTACTTGTTCTCTGTCAACCTTCCCTAAGACAAATATATCAATTTTATCCATACGCAACATATTCCGATAAATCTGAAAGGTTGATTCTGCTGTTTCTTTTTCAACCAAATCAAGCCTACCGACGCGTGGAATTTGAAGAGAGGGATCTTTATAAAAAAGCTTACTCATTTCAACATCTGCATGATAAAAATTATCTTCTATCTCTGACTGAAGAAAATTGATTAAATTCGTTTTTTCAACCTCGAAAATCTGACTATCAAATCCTCGTCCCTTTTTCAGTGGTCTAAATATACACGTGTATAAAAAATCAAGAATCTCTACTGTAATATCCTCATTTTCTGGCAAGTGACGAGGACTGACATATGAAATTGTCACATCTACACAGTGCACCCTACCACGTTTTGAAACTGAGGTCGAGAACTGAGCACCATACAATTCTGCCAATCTTCTCCGAACAGCCTGAGCAGTCTGAAATTCTTGGTTACCCATTTCAAAAATATTTGCAACTAACACACGACCAGCAACTGTAGCCTCACTCATTTCAGCTGCAAAGCGAATACGTATACGATTTGTCGTAAACTGATCTGTATCAATAAAATGAAGATCTACTCCCTCTTGTAATTTCATCTTCTTCCTCTTTCAAACATTGTACCTTCCATTATACCATTTTGTGATAAGGTATGCTTGGCTTTAGCATTTGGTTGCTTTACACGCCTTTTTAGTTGATTTTACTGGATTTTTGAAAAAAAGTGTAAACTTTATACAGCGTTACATTTCCCTAGAAAGTGTACAAAAAGGGGAACAAAAAAAGCCTATCATTTATAGCATGATAGACTAAAAATAATGAGTTCAGCAGGCAAGGACTAGCGTATCCATTCGGTACGCTTTTTTGATTGCTGATAAGTGTATTATATCATGCTTCTACTGTATCCTACTGTGTTTTACTGTATCCGTTCAAAATTACCATTTTGGAGAAATAGACTGCGGCGCGTGGTAGCTATTTGCTCAAAATAGGCAAAATTGAAGAATAGCATATTTCACGCGAAAAAATTTGCACAATGACGGCGTGAAGTCCGGCCGAGGGGATAGGTAGGGCTACCCACCCCTATGTCTTTGTAGTGAGCCATTACGATAACAGCTAGCGAACTCTTCCAAGGCTTCATTCTTAGCCAAATAGTAAGTTGACTCTGCTATATTAAGCTGTAGTGCTTGTTCCTTTACTTTCAGCTTGTCAGGTACTATAGTCAATTGAAACAAGAGTAGGACAAAAGTGCCTCAAGAAAAGTATTGCAATTTGGTAATACTTTTCGGAGGTGTTTTTTGATGTGAGCCCAGATTTTCTCGATGGGATTGTACTCAGGTG